>CAZUYM010000214.1:0-1523 GCA_964624805.1 uncultured Planctomycetia bacterium | reverse complement strand
GCTACGGGTGAATAAATATCTTCTGGATTTTATATCTTACCAGAACAGGGGCGGGAGGCATTTTGCGTCTAAGACCAGGGATATAGAAGATGATTTTGAAAGGTTTTTCCAGGAGATAAATGATCCCGTACTTCTGGATGTGCGTTACAGGGTAAGCGGTCTTGATATCAGTACGATGTATCCTAAATTTCTTTCCGATTTTTATAAGGCCAGGCCTTTTGTTCTTTATGGAAGATACTCAGATGAAAACGATTTCTCGTTCCAGCTGTTAGGTTCAGTTAACGGGACGACAAAAGAGTTTATTTTTAACGCGTCATTACAGAAAGCTATTCCGTCCGGGGTTGAGATCGCAAGGGAGTGGGCGTTCACAAAGGTGTATCATCTTATCAGTGAACAGACCATGGGTATAGGTGATCCCGCGAAACTTCAGAAAGAAATTACGGAAATAAGTGAGAAATACAATATTACTACACCATATGATCTTGAGGGGGATGCCGACTAGTCAGGGTGTTGTAGAAAAGGAGAGAATAGAATGAAGAGGGTTGTTATAGGGGTTTTACTACTGACGTATGTTATGGCAAGTTCCGGGTGTGCGGTAGTCTGTTTTCTTGCCGGTGCCGGAGTGGCTACCACGGCGATGGCGGTTTCCAAAGAGCAGAAAAAGTCGGAATAGTAACGGTGTTCCTGTTTTTCAGGATACAGAAGGAGGAGTTATGACTTTAAACCATCTTATTTATGTTTTATCTATAGTGAGCGGCGCTATTATTATCGTTGCTCCAAAGATAGCTCATTATATTGTCGGCGCATATCTGATAGCTTTTGGTGTTATAAAACTGGTTATGGTCTTGAACTGAATGCTCTATAAAAAGGATATTAGGGGTGAATGATGCGAGATCATTTTAAAGAGAAGGAAAGGGAACTTGAGGCTGAGATAGATGATTTTGCGAAGGAGAGAGAGAATATTCGCAAAATTATGGGTAAGGTCGGCGGGATGCCCACACATGGGGCTCGTGTCATCAATGCCGTTTTTGTTGTCCTGGTCCTTCTGGCCTTTGCTCTTTCGATAGTGTATGGCGGCAAGATGAGGTTTTTTATGATAGAGGTCGGCATATTGCTTTTGTCGTTAAAACTTGTTTATTTTCTTGAGAACCATATGAGGCTTAATCATTTCCAGTTCTGGATATTGTCGTCACTTGAATGGAGGCTGGATAAGATGGATAAGAACCAGAAGAAGATGATGGCGAAACTTGAGAGTATGGAAGGAACAGAAACGAAAGATAAGGCCTAAGGGATTCCCGCATATGCGGTAATGACATATTTTATGAATAGCGCAGAATGTATGAAGCTGGCTTTGGAAGAAGCCTATACCGGGATAAAGGAAGATCATGGCGGCCCTTTTGGCGCTGTCCTGGTCAGGGATGGACGGGTTTTAGCCAGCGCGCACAATACGGTCTTAAGGGATAATGACCCCACGCAGCATGCCGAGGTCAGGGCTATCTCAGCGGCTTCTCGAAAGCTTGGGA
>CAZUYM010000213.1:0-1598 GCA_964624805.1 uncultured Planctomycetia bacterium | reverse complement strand
CTTATCGTGGTAGATGACGGAAGTACGGACTCTTCAACTGAAATTGCTTCAAGATACGCGGATAAAGTGATCAAGCACGAAAAGAACAAGGGCAGGATAGAAGCCAGAAGGGACGGCATGCGCGCCGCATCCGGAGATATTCTGGTGAACATTGATTCGGATGTGGTCATAAAACCGGATACTCTTTCCGTTATAGCCGGGTATTTTGAAAAGCACGAAGAAGTGGACGCTCTGACCGGGAAATTAACAAAAGAATGCCCTTATGCCGATTTTTTCAGCCAATATAAGAACCTGTACATGCATTATATCTTTTCCAAGCTGCCCGAAAGAGTGTCTTTCCTGTACGGTTCCATTTTCGCGGTAAGGCGCACCCCGGCGGGGCTATATGCCTCTCAGGTAAGCATCGCGGACGACACGGAGTTCGGGCAGGAATTATATAAGGCGGGACACCGGATAGCTTTTCTTAAGGAGCTGGAAGTTACGCATCTGAAGCGGTTCAGTTTCTCCTCATGGGCCAGGAACGATTTCCGCATACCGTTCGACTGGGCCCGGATATTCATAACGAAAAAGGGATGGCGGCAGCTGGGAAAAGGGAAAACAGGATTTTCACACTCCCCTAAAGAACAGCTTGCTAGTGTAATGTTGGCGCCGCTGATATTTTTTTTAGTTCTTGCCGGGGCGCCGTTCTATCCGGTGACGGTTTTATTGATAGCGTGGAGCACTCTTAACGCGAGATTCATATTGTTTCTGACGATGGGAAACTGATAGAACTTTGGAGATCATTCAAGGATATAGGGATGAAAGGGTTCAGATTTTTTCTTTCCGTAATGCTGGTCTGCCGGTTAGCCGGAATAGAGGCATCGCGAAGGTGCAGGGCGAATATATAGCATTTTTGGACCATGATGATGTTTGGCTCCCGAGTAAACTTGAAAAACAGATTTCAAGATTTTTGAAAGATGACTCGCTGGATGCCGTGTATTGTTGGACCAGCTTGGTAGATAAAAAAGGAAAGCCTGTCTTTTTTAAACGCTACTGGAAAGCGTATTGCGGGTGCGAGGCAGTTTTTGAGGGCGATGTCTTGGAGCAAATACTGTGTAATAATTTTATCTGGACAGGATCTAATACAAGGTAGCTCCGGTAATTTAACGCAACACTTGCGGGATATAATAGCCGCAAGGAGGCGTTATGAAAAGGAGAGAACCGAGGAGGTATTGTCGTTTATCAGCGCGTGACCGGGAGAGAATCAGCCGGTGGTTGGCAAGAAAGAAGAAGGTCCGTTGGATTGCCCGGAAGTTGAAGCGGGCGCCCAGCACGATCAGCCGCGAGATTCGGGGCGGGGGCATGAACCGGTGGACTTATCGGGCGGTGAGAGCCGAAGGTCGGGCTCGGCGCAATGCGAAAAGTCGAAAATTTAGGAAGCATAAGCTGTTTGCCCATAAAGAGCTTCGAGACTATGTGCATTCAAAATTGAGATTGCATTGGTCCCCGGAGCAGATAGTACAATGGCTTCGCCAAGACTATCCGGGGGCAGAGGCCATGAACGTTTCCACAGAAGCGATTTATTCGTATTTGTATGTATTGCCGCGAGGTGAGTTGAA
>CAZUYM010000212.1:0-1660 GCA_964624805.1 uncultured Planctomycetia bacterium | reverse complement strand
CCTCCCGATACACGGTACCCAGGACCCGGTACAATTCCCCATTCCCTATTCTCAATTCCCCGCTGCAAACTCCCTCGCCGCAGCGAAAAGATATCGGAAGATTCTGCATTCCAGACCCCTCCTATCCTTTTTACTTTTTACTTTTTCCCTTTTCCTTAAACACTGTTCCCAGTTTACAGTTTACTGTTCCCCGCGGCGAATCTCTTCGCCATCGCGACCCTCTCCTTGATCGGCGGATGGCTATACAGGAATATCTTCTTGATAGTTGACGGGTCATCGTCCGCAAGGTTCATCGCCGCAAGGCGATCCATCGCGTTTGCGAAAGACTCCGGATCTCCCGTTAATTCCAGCGCGAAGCGGTCAGCCTGCCTTTCAAGCACGCGGGAATACCAGTTCTGTGCCGGCATAATAAGTATCCCGAAAATACCGGTCAGAAAGACCAGCACAGGCAGTATCTCCAGGTCATACAGCGCCTGCGCCCCGAAGATCGAGACTACCCTTCCAGCCAACAGAAACAGGCAAAAGAACCCTGCCAGCGTGAGCGACCCGGAAACAGACAAGAGCTTCCATATATGTTTGTACTTAAAATGACCGAACTCATGAGCGGCTACCACCAGTATCTCGCCCCGGGGAAATTTCCGCATAAGCGTATCGGCAAGTATTACCTTCCGTGTCCGCCCAAGTCCGACTACCGCGGCATTAGCTTTTTCTGTTTTACGGCTGAGATCTATCTGACATACATCCACCAATCGTATCCCTGACCTCTTAGCGAGATCCATTATCCTCCCCCGAAGGTCTTCGTCGTCAAGGGGCAGATATTTAAAGAAGAGCGGTATTAAAAGAACCGGCATAAGTCTTACCAGTATTATCGAGAAAAATATCCACGCCACTGCCGATATCACCCACCAGGTGTGGGGAAAATTCCTTAAAAAGAGGTAAAAGACCTGTATGCACGCGGCGGATAAGACAAATGAAAGCGCCGAGGATTTAGCTTCATCCGCGGCCCATGATGTTATCTTCTGCTTCGAAAGGCCAAAACTGCGCTCCATAAAGAAAGAACTGGCCAAATGAAGCGGGAAAGAAACAAGATACATGAAAGCCATAAATACTGCCGAAAAAAGAAGGCACCCCAGGTAAAAATTACCCGACACTCCGGACGACATCTCCGAAACAGGGGCTGATAAAAATACCTGGAATACCGCGAGAGAAACAAGGGATATAAAAAGATCCGCGATAAAAACCCTGGTCTTTATCGCGGAATACTTTTTACCTCTATTCTTATTGTCTGGCTCGGTCATATTACTGAGCTCAGTCCGTAGTCTTTCCAAGCGCTACTCTTGCCTTTTTCCTGACCTTGGATGATTCTGCATCCATAAGAGGGCTTATGAGTTTTTTCTGCTCTGCGTTACCCATTTTCCCTATGACCTCTATTGAAGCCACCTTAACAAGCATATGCTCATCGTCCAGATGGCTTATGGCAATATCAACAGCCTTACCGCTCTTTATATCCATAAGGCCCACTATCGCCAGGCTGGCAACACGCGGATCCATATTCTCAGTACCCTCTACAAGCGCTTCCTCAACTCCGGGAGCGGTCATTTTGGTAAGCTCTTTTACCGCAAGCACTTTTACTTCAGTTTCCGGGTCCTTCATTAGCCAT
>CAZUYM010000211.1:0-1676 GCA_964624805.1 uncultured Planctomycetia bacterium | reverse complement strand
TTTCCAGAACAAAACTGGTAACGTATATACTGCCGTTGTTCCCGGTGCTCGCCCTTGTTGCCGGAAGGCTGTGGGAGAGGTTCGCTTTCAGGGAAAGAAGAGATAAGCTGATAACACGTCACGTAAGCATAGCTTACTACATTCTTGTGGCGGCGGGCATATTGTCCTCCGCAGGCGTATATCTCGTGTTCGCGAACAGGTACCCGCATATCCTGATGGGGATTATACAGACTGGTGTGGTATTAGTTGGCGGGTTTCTTCTCTCGCTGATCCTTTTTGTGAGAAAAAAAAGAGATCTGTCGGTCCTGTGCATAGTCGTGACCATAATAATGGTGATGGGCCCGTTGGTGCGGCACGTACTGCCCATAATAGAAGAATATGAGTCCAGCAAGAGGCTGTCTCTTAAGGTCAATACTCTCGCCGCGCCTGATGAGCCTATTGGCGGGGAAGATGACCATCGCAGGGGGATAGCTTTTTATACAGGAAGGACAGATATCGTGGATATTCACCCGTACCACACGCTTGTAGAGTTTTTCCGCCGAAAAGACCGGGTATGGGGTATCATCCAGCAGAAACATTACGCGCAGCTCAAAGAGCAACTTGGCGACGGAATTTACGGCCCGGCCGCTCAGGCGGGCAAATATGTCATAATAAGCAATCAGCCGATATTGGAAGAAAGGTAACTTCAGGTAATGGAGAAGTACAGCATATCTTTTGTTCTCCCGATGTTCAACGAATCGGAAAATATAGAGACTACAATAAGTACGTTGACCGCGTTAGCGGATGAGCTTGCCGTTGAAGACTATGAGATAGTTATCGTAGATGACGCTTCGACGGATAACGCCGCCGATATAGTCGAACGCATTGCCAGGGAAGACTCGAAGGTAAGGTTGTTCCGTCTGAAAGAAAATACGAAATTCGGGGGCGCTTTTTCTGAGGGTTTCAAGCGCGCCTCCAAAGACGTGATATTGTACATGGATTCGGATCTTCCGGTAAGCGCGGAAGATGTTAAGGCATCACTGCCTCTTATAGATGAGGCGGACATAGTTACGGGATACAGCAGCGTAAAAAAGGGAGACACTCTTAAACGGAAAGTCATCTCAGGCATATATAATCTTATGGTCCAGACCCTTTTTGGGCTCCACATAAAAGATATAAATTCGGGATATAAAGTCGTCAAAAGAGATATAGTAAAGGACGCGAATTTTGTTTCCCGAAGCCCTTTTGTGGATGTGGAACTCTTCATTCACGCGAAGGGGAAAGACGCCCGGGTGCGCCAGTACCCGCTGGTTTTCCTCCAGAGGACGGGGGGCAAGTCATACATCGCCAGGTTGCCTATAATATGGGCTACTTTCGCGGATATGATCAAAGTGAGGATAATTTCATGCAGAAAAAAAGCGTGAAAACCCTTATCGTGAACGCCGACGACGTCGGAATTTCCGCTTCGATCAATGAAGCAGTAAGCTCTTGCTATAAAGCGGGTGCCATAACCGGAGTAAGTGTGACCTCCTGCGGGAGCGCTTTCCGTGAAGGCACTGCCATGCTGCGGGATATCAAAAAGACAGATGTCGGGGTCCATCTCACTCTTACCGGCTCTTTTCCGCCTAGAGAGAAGGACTCCTCCAGCATTAAAGGCCTGCTTGCCGGCAAGAGGAGTTTTGTCCGGGGGTACGGCG
>CAZUYM010000210.1:0-1713 GCA_964624805.1 uncultured Planctomycetia bacterium | reverse complement strand
GGGCGTCCGCACCGCAACCGGTACTCTGACAATTTCCCATACTTCCTGTCTCCTTATATTTCAATGAATAAAATTATTTATGGTTTAAAATAATTAATAACAAGTTACAATATCTTTCCCACGGTTTATAGTTGAAGAATCCCTGCCGATCAAGTAAATCATTCGCGCGTGTTTTTATCTTTCAGGCCGCGCCACCGGTCCAGCCATCCCTTTATGGTCTTTTCATACCCCCTTTCCGTGGGATAATAAAAACGCCGGCCCTGAAGTTTTTCCGGCAAATAATCCTGGGGAACATAGGCCGCCTTATAATCATGGGCATATTTATAGTCTTTCCCGTATCCGAGGGTTTTCATCAGTTCAGTGGGCGCATTTCGAATGTGCAGGGGAACGGGCAGTGCCCCTGAGTCCTTTACACTTTCCTGAACCTCATTATATGCTATATATATACTGTTGCTCTTGGGTGCCGTGGCAAGATACACTGCGGCCTGGGCCAGCGCAAGATCACCTTCCGGGTGTCCTAAAAAACGGAAGGCTTCCATGGCGTTTAATGCCACCCCCAGTGCATGGGGATCTGCATTACCAATATCTTCAGATGCAAATCTGACCATCCTCCGGGAAATATACAGCGGATGCTCCCCCGCCAAAAGCATGCGCCCGAGCCAGTAAAGCGCCGCATCCGGGTCACTTCCTCTCAAGCTTTTGTGAAATGCGGATATCAGGTTATAGTGCTCCTCCCCTGACTTGTCATACAAAAGCGCCTTTTTCTGCAAAGCCGCCTCTAAATCATGTAAGGCTATCTCTGTGGTCTTTCGTTGCTCCGGAGTGTTTTTGTCCGACATCTTCATCGAAGCGGCGATCTCCAGGCTGTTGAGCGCCGCCCGTGCGTCCCCTTCGGCGACGCGTATAATATGGTCCATCGCATCCCGCGAAATAACGAGTCCCAGACGTCCCAGCCCCCTTTCCACATCCTCCAGGGCATTTTGAAGAATGGCCTCGATCTCTTTTTCAGTAAGGGGTTTTAAGGTCATCACACGGCATCTGGACATGAGGGCAGGGATGACTTCAAAGGATGGATTTTCAGTGGTGGCACCGATTAAGGTGATTAATCCGCTTTCCACATGATGGAGAAAGGCATCCTGCTGGGCTTTGTTGAACCGGTGTATCTCGTCTATAAAGAGAATCGTCTTTTTCCGAAAAAGGCTTTGCTGATTTTTGGCCTCCTCAATGACGGACCGGATCTCCTTAACACCGGAGAGCACGGCGGAGAAATGAGCAAAATAACACCGGGTTTCTTCGGCAAATATCCTGGCGAGGGTAGTTTTTCCGCATCCAGGAGGGCCCCAGAGAATCATGGAGAAGGTCCGGTCGTGTTCTATGGCGTGACGAATCAGCGTCCCCTCACCCACAACCTTATCCTGCCCGATGAACTCCTTCAAGCTCCTGGGGCGCATTCTAGCTGCAAGAGGTCTTGATGCCGCTGCATCCTTTTGCGCGCTATGTTCAAAAAGGTCCAAGAGCTATCCTTTTTTTAGATTACAGTTTCTCACCGCTTCCTGCCTTTTGACTTCCGTCCTCCGGCTCCCGGCTTCGGCCTATTCAATTCCCGCCTTGTCCTTGGTCGAAAAATGAGTCGGATCGGCGTCTTGTCAAGCCCGCTATTTTCCCGGATCTGGTTGATCAGATACCGCTGGTATGAGAAATGAACGGCATCCG
>CAZUYM010000209.1:0-1747 GCA_964624805.1 uncultured Planctomycetia bacterium | reverse complement strand
CGAAACCAGTTTCTTTTTGCCATGGGACTTGGCGGATTTGAGTTTGTCCTGAAAGCGGAAGGAACGATCGTTGCCGGATCTTTTGATCCAAGTGATGAAGTTATTCAGGCTTGGGAAAAAACCGACAAGTTAGCCATGGTATTGGACGTTAAGGTGATCGTTTTTGAGACGCCCCCGGCATTTTCCCCGGAGGAGACCAATAAAAAGAACATGAAAGAGTTTTTTGCTTCCATAAATAAAGAAGACTACACAATGGTATGGATCCCAAATGCGGGATGGGGGAAACAAGACATAACTGATGTGTGCGAGGAAAATGGACTTGTACTTGCTGTTGACCCGTTCCTGGACGAGCCGCAAGGGGGAGATATAAGGTATTACAGGCTTAATGGCTTGGAGGGTAAAGGCTCCAGATATAAGGGGATTGATATGAAAAAGCTGCGGGACTTATGCGAAGAACAGGGGAAGAAGGCTCAGCAGCAGGCGATCTACGTTTTTTTTAATAATGCCCACAAGATGCCGGATGCGCTCAGATTTGATTGGATATGTAAGCATACGGGTCCAATTAGAGAGATAAGCGTTTCTTTTCTTGAGAATCTTTGCCGGGAAATTGAGGAAAGGGAAGAAGATGAAAAGGTGCAGCGCTTGAGCCGCGAAGCTGAGAAAATAGTGATGCTTATACTGCATACCGAATATGCCAAGGTTGATATCGATATCGAAAAAATAAAACTCAGGGACATGTGTAAAGAGCTATTCCCCGATAAAGAGTATTTGTATGACATGATATACGGTCAAAGGTTTGATAGGTTGTGGGAACAGTTCCGAATGGAAGATAAAGAAATATGATCGGAACACGGAAACCCGGTCGGGAGGAGACAAACACCGGCTGAAGTGAAACTTTAAGAAAGGAGCGGTATGTATGCTGAAAGAATTTTCGTTGCACACTAATATTATTCTTCTGTTTGGTCTTGTTCTTCTTGTGGGATACGTAGCCGGACGGGTAGCTAATTTTTTTAAATTACCAAAGGTAGCCGGGTATATTACCGCCGGAGTTTTGATGGAACCCTCTTTTCTGGGGATACTCCCGACCAAGCTTATAGACCACTCAACGGCTCTTAGTAATCTTGCCCTGTGTGTCATTACTTATGCAATAGGGGGATCGCTTGATTTTAAACGGCTCAAGGAGATGGGTAAGACGATCGTAACAATGACTTTCTTCGAGGCAACTGTAACGTTTTTTGCTATTACCATCGGGTTGTTCCTTGTTCTCAAATTTGCCGGGCAATATTTCGGTCTTAATATCAACCCCGCATTGTATTTGCCGCTTGCCATTTTGGTAGGGTCTCTGGGCGCTCCCACCGATCCCACACCGACACTTGCCATAAAAGAGGAATATAAGGCAGATGGGCCCGTTACTACCACCATTCTCGGGATAGGCGCTTTTGACGACGCTCTTGGGATAATGATATTCAGCATAGCGGTCAGCGCCAGCAGTATTCTGGTTGGTGCAACCGGAGGCGGCAGCCTGGCTGCGAACATATTAGGGCCGTTAGCTGAGATCACGTTCTCGGTACTTACCGGGGTCGTTCTCGCGTTCTTTCTTCTGTTAACCGCAAGAAGGACGAACAACAAAGGCGTTATGGTGGCTCTTATCCTGGGAGCTCTTTTTACCTGCTTTGGGATAGCGCAGGCTTTTAATTTAGACGAGCTCTTGGCTACAATGACCATGGGATGCGTGGTAGTAAACCTT
>CAZUYM010000208.1:0-1790 GCA_964624805.1 uncultured Planctomycetia bacterium | reverse complement strand
CTTGTCAGCGCTAGTTCCTCCCGCAGGATCAATGCTATTTCCAGACAAATACAAAAAGATCTTTCAGTAAAGGGGTGTCGTCCCATGAATGTAGAGGGACGACACAACCCTTACTGGATGTTGATGGATTATGAGGACGTTATAGTTAACGTTTTTCATGAGGAGGTCAGGGAATTCTACGGCCTCGACCGACTGTGGTCGGATGCACCCACCGAACGATTCGAAGCTGATGTTTGATAAAGAGATAACAATAAAAATAGAGAAAGCTTTAGGGGCAGCCTGCCGGAAGTATTTCAGTAAAAACCTTTCCGGTATAGAAGTTCCGGAAGGAACAGAGTTTTCCCTGCAGGTCACCCGTGACAGCCGTCACGGCGATCTTACTTCTAACGTCGCTATGCAGCTGGCTTCGTCTGCCCGGACGGCGCCGCCAGCCCTGGCAGAAGGTATAGCGGGCGAGTTTACCGAACAGGTCAAAACAGAAAACCTCTCGGACTTCATAGGCAGAGTGGAGACAAAAGGCGGATTCATAAACCTCACACTCGCGGGAGGGTATTACGCGGAGCTGCTTAAAGATATTTACGACAGCAAACAGGATTTTGGCAGATCGGATGACGGTCATGGAAAACATATCAATCTTGAATTTGTAAGCGCCAATCCTACGGGGCCCCTCACTATAGCGCATGGCAGACAGGCTGCCATCGGAGATACTCTTTCCCGAATACTGCGGTTCAGCGGTTATAAGGTGACCAATGAATACTATCTTAACGATATGGGCCGCCAGATAAACATGCTCGGCAGGTCGGTAGAGGTGCGTTACCGCGCTTTTTTCGGCGGAGATGATACTATGCCCGAGGACGGCTACATGGGGCAGTACATAATAGACATAGCCGGGAAGATAAAAGATGAAAAGGGCGACAGCTTAAAAGAAGAGACCACCGCAAACAGCGCTTTTTTCAGGGAATACGCCGTAGAGCATATCATGGCCCTCATCAACACCGATCTTGACGATTTCGGGGTATCTTTTGACGTGTGGACTTCTCAGGCTGAGATGGAAGGTAAGAAGGAGGTCGAAGCGGCTCTTGCCTTGCTGGAGAAAGGCGGACATCTTTATGATTCCGAAGGGGCAAAGTGGTTCGCCTCAACCGGGCTGGGTGACGACAAAGACCGCGTTGTAGTTAAGAGCGACGGAACTTATACGTACCTTGCTCCGGACATCGCGTACCATCTCGATAAATATGAGAGAGGGTACACTCATCTTATAGATCTTCTGGGCCCCGACCATCACGGGTATATAAGGAGGATGAAAGCCGCTGTGCAGGCACTGGGGAAGGACGCAGCTTCGCTTGATATCCTTATAGTGCAGCTTGTAACTCTTCTTCGAGGAGGCGAGACTGTTTCGATGTCCACCAGAGCAGGGGAGTTCATAAGTCTGCGTGAGATCCTGGATGAGATAGGGAAAGATGTCACCAGGTTTTATTTTCTTTCAAGGCGTCTCGACAGCCATCTGGATTTTGACATAGATCTGGCCAAAAAGGAATCTGCCGACAACCCGGTCTTCTACATACAGTACGCTCATGCCAGGATATGCAGCATAAAAAAGTTCGCGAAAAAAGACAGCTTACGCCTTTTCTTCCGCCGTATGGATCTTGGCCTCCTGTCTGCCAAAGAGGAAAAACAGCTGATACGGAAGTTGAGCGAATTTCCGCTCGCGGTCAGATCAGCGGCGAGCGCGCTGGAGCCTTACCGGATGGTGACATACCTTAACGAGGTGGCACGCTGTTTTCTTTCTT
>CAZUYM010000207.1:0-1803 GCA_964624805.1 uncultured Planctomycetia bacterium | reverse complement strand
GAAAGTAGAGAAAGATTTTGGTCTTTTCTATAAAAAGTTTGAGACGATAGGCAGGTCTCTTGATAGCGCGACAAAAGCGTACGAGGTAGGGGAAGGGCACGCGAAGCGTTTTAAAAAGGACCTGGACGTGACCCTGAAACTTGATAATGAATTTCAGAGCGAATTGGAAGAGTTGCCTGAAGAAAGTGATGACGAGAGTTAGGCAGGGCTTGTATGATTCATGAAGCGATGTTATGGGGGCCGGCGGAAGGAGGCGGGGTTGTATGCCGCCTGTGCGCGCACCGGTGCAGTATTCCGAAAGGGGAGTTCGGGTTCTGCGGTATGAGAGAGAACACAGGAGGCAGGCTTTATACACGCGCTTACGGTAGCGTGATAGCGGACAACGCCGATCCAATAGAGAAAAAACCGTTGTACCATTTTTTGCCCGGAACGTATGCCTATTCTATCGCTACCTTCGGGTGTAATTTCAGGTGCTCTTTCTGTCAGAACTGGACCATATCGCAGGTCTCGGCGAAAGACTTACCGTCCGCGGGGCGGGAGATGAGTCCGGAGAAAATAGTCTCCTGCGCCGCGGCAAGTAATTGCAGGAGCATAGCGTACACTTATACTGAACCGACGGTATTTTTCGAATACGCCTATGATACTTCTGTAATAGCGAAAGAGCGGGGGCTTTATAACACTTTTGTGACGAACGGGTTTATGACCGCTGAAGCGATAGATACAATAAGCCCGTATCTCGATGCGGCTAACGTGGATCTTAAGGTTTTCAGCGATGACACGTATAAAAAAGTGTGCGGCGGCAGATTGCAGCCGGTCCTGGATTCTATCAGGAAGATGAAGGAAAAAGGGATATGGGTCGAGGTTACAACACTGGTGGTTCCGGGCGAGAACGATTCAGAGGAAGAGCTTACCGGGATCGCCGAGTTCCTTGCCGGCGTGGATAAGGGGATGCCCTGGCACATCAGCAGGTTTCATCCGGATTACAGGTATACTGACAGCGTTCCGACGCCCGTGGATACAATGAAAAAGGCTGCCGAGATCGGCAGGGAAGCGGGACTCGAGTATGTGTACCTGGGGAACGTATCGGACGGAGGGGAAACGTTGTGTCCTGATTGCGGATGCGTGATGGTAAAAAGAGCCGGTTTCGGGGCGGAAGTTTCAAAAGATCTAAAAGATGGGAAGTGTGCGTCTTGCGGCACAGAGATAGCGGGCGTTTGGGAATAGGGAATGGGGAATGGTTGAGGGATTACGGAGATTGTCTTAGATTACGGAGATATTGGCAGGGAGCCGGGCGCTGGTATAAGAGAATTGGATTACGTTGTAGGGTTACGGCTATCGAATCGTCAGTCGTCATACGGTGGCGGTTTAAACCCAACCGAAAACCCTTTAACGATTCCATTAACGTAACCGATCAACCATAAACGAGATAGTGTTCAGGGGATCAGGGAAAACGTAAGACGTCATCCCCGCGCGACCGAGGGGCAAAGGCCCCCGAGGAAGTGCCGAAAGCTAGAGGGCTTCGGCGAAGCGGGGATCAAACAAAAATATTTTTATTTTGATGTGATCCCGGATATCCCTCACTTGGTTCGGGATTCCGGGATGACGATGTAAAATGGAGGTTTGATGAAAATATTCGGTATAATCGTTCTGGTAATATTCGTTGTGGCCGTATCTGCTTTGTATATTTTCAGGTATGATATTTTTCAGTTCTCGGCGGAGACCGTAATAAAAAAACTTCTGCCCGACTACGTGCATGTGGACAGGATAATATTTGATCTTAAGAACAATGTTCTTAAGGTACAT
>CAZUYM010000206.1:0-1818 GCA_964624805.1 uncultured Planctomycetia bacterium | reverse complement strand
TAGGTCTGCACTTTTCTCCGAAAAGTGCGACCATCCTTTGCCTCCGGCAAAGGAACAATACCTGATTCAAGGTAACAGCACAGTTTCAGAACCACCACCACGTCGTCATTACGAGGAGCCCTTAGGCAGACTTTAGGGCGACGAAGTAATCTCAGAGGCCAGGATATAAGTCTTTAAAGGCGGGGTTCGTAGATTTGATTAGGGTTATCTTTTTCTTCCGAGAGCCTGCTTTGATCTGTTTTTCTCTTGCGATAGCGCTTTCGATATCATCGGCTATTTCGTAATAGACCAATTTCTTGACGTTATATTTTTTAGTGAAGCCATCCACCAGTCCTTCTCTATGTTCATAGACTCTCTTCCATAAGTTGCCGGTAACCCCTGTGTAGATAACCGTGTCACACTTATTTGTCATAAGATAGACGTAACCGTTACGTGTTTTCATAGCTGTCCTTTTTACGGAGAGAACGCCTTGGCGAGCGGATTCTGCGGCGATCTTAGCAGTATCTTTTCTAATGCGCCTATCGGGTCTATGCTGTTTAATTTAGCGGTCTGTAATATGCTCATGATGACGCTATGGTTTTCGGCTTTATCCTGTTATAGGCGGACAGGAAGTCGGATATGCAGTAGTAACGGTGCTTACGGTATAAGGTCACTTCGACCTTTGGCAGGACGATGTCCTCCTGGATATGCTCATGTATATCCCCGCATTCAGTTAAGTCTTTTGAGCCGCATTCAGGGCACTTATCTATCCTGACTTCCTCTATCCTGGTTATTTCTTTGGGTTTTTTCCGGAACCAGCCTATGTGTCCGAAGAGGCCGCCTCTCTTCCTGGGGGAAGGCGGCGCCGGAGGAGTGCCGTCAGGCGGTTTCTTCCCGTTGGATTTATAGCGCTTGGATTGCAGGTCTTCGAGTTTGAATTTCAGGTAAGCGTTTTCTTCTTTAAGCTTCTCGTTTTCTTCCTGTAGCTTTAGCACAAGCTGTTCCAGGGTATTCCGGTTCATTTAAGACAACCTCGCGTGATGATATCTTAAGATCTTGAAGTTTATCTCGCTTATCCGGTAGATGAGATCGATAAGCTCATTATATTCTTTCACGCCCTTTGCCGCTCGGGGGAGCTTCTTTTTATTCAGGAATATCATATTGATAGACTTCCGGGAGCGATGAGAGAGATACTGATACGGCCCGTGAAGAACGGGGTTATTCTTGCGCTTGCATATACATACCGCTTTACCGCAGATATTGCCGCGTTTGATTTAATGCTCTAGCGTGGGTTAAGAAGAGAGTGCGGGTTTTCCCTGGAAAGGGATTGCTTCGTCAGCATACCGGATAGCTACAGCTTCCTCGCAAAGACGAACTTGCATTAGCGCTTCTTCTGAAACTGTGCTGTTACTATTTTTTGGCGAATATCCCGTAGACCTGATCGCCGAGGCTGAGGCGGCCGGTGATGCGGGCAAGGGTAGCGCGCGTATTCTTGCGGAGGGATTTTGAGTAGGGATAGTAGAGCGCGTTCTGCACCACCATCTTTGGCGCGAAACCGCCTTCACTCATAACCGCGCGAAACATCGATACGTCAAAATGCCACACGTGGTCAGGCATCCCCCACCCGTACCACGACTTGCCCAACAGCCTGCGCATGAAACTATCGTAGTTCGGGGCGCCGCAATAGACTACTCCATCCGGTTTTAGTAGCTCCCTGACCCTGACAAGGAATGGTTTGAATTCGTAGATATGCTCGATGACGTGGTTGAATGAGATGAGGTCAAACTTTTCATTGCCAAGAGTTAACGCTTCCAACGGTTCAGTGAAGATCTTGTGCCC
>CAZUYM010000205.1:0-1825 GCA_964624805.1 uncultured Planctomycetia bacterium | reverse complement strand
TGACCAGGGGGGATATTGGCGCGGTAATGGGGGATTATCCCGGCGCTGTTTCTAATGAAGGTGCGGACAATATAGAAGAAGATATGTGGGCGGATGCCATTGTGGATGCTCTGGTGTCAGGCGATCGTGCCCAGATGCTAAAGAAAAGCAGTCAGAAGATAGGGATAGCGCTTGACCTGGAAGAATGGGTACCGGACGAACAGAAGATCCTTATGCAGCCGCTTGTCCAGGAGATAGAAAAACTGGAAAAGGCGGGAGTCGTGAATGTAACGAGGAGAGAAGAAAACGAATCACCGGAAGATTTTGCCGCTCGCGTCATCTCCGAAAATGGCGGAGATGATATCAGGGCGGCTAATATAATTGTTCTAGGCGGAATAGATACTGTTTCGGAGGACAATAAAGCGTTCGATCCGATAAGGGCAAAAACTGATAATGATGAAGACGCCGCATTTTTTGTCGGAGTGGATCCGAAGGAACTTTCAGGGAATTCTTATATACGTCTTATGGAGATGCTCACGATGGCCATGCGAATGTCTTTCGGCCAGACTTCCATTTCCGACCATCCATTTGTAAAGATTGATCCCAAGGGAAAACGCATGTTTATCTTTACGCCGTTGCCGCCGATGGAGGCGCTCAGCCTGGAAGAAATAAAAGCTATATACACAAGACAGCTTGATATCCTCCACGCCGCATAATTTATCCACAGATCTAACCTGGTCATTAAGACCCGTGTTCATAGTTCGTTGTTCGTAGTTCGTTGATTTTTTTACAATGAACAATGAACGATCAACAAAGAACACTATCAAATTATATCGAGTTAATACCTCATGAATTGCAGGATGTGTATCGTTACCACACAGGTGCCGATCACGATGCGTATCAAGCGCAGCGTTTGGTCTGATCGTGACGGATCTTTTGCCCTGAAATATCTGCTTATCCCGTCCAGAATAAGGAATATCCCAAAAAGAAAAGCGAACCAGTCTATTGAGACCTGTTTCAGGGGAGAGTTCAGGAGTTCACAGTTTACCCCCAGGGAAAACTGTATAAGGTGTATGAAAATGATGCAGGCACCGATTAGTATGCGTATAGCTCTCACAACCTGAGCGGATGCGGGTTCTCTCCGGAACTTTATTATTTTGTAAATACCTTCCAATACAAGAAATGTACCGGCGGCGAAAGAGAACCAGTCGATGCTTGATTCAGCGAAATCGGTCTCAAAAAGCCGACAGATAGCTATAAACGCTATTGTTGCCAGGACAGCGACACCTGTTATGTTGCGAAGCGGTCTTTTCATAGAAGAAAGATACCACGATTGTCAGTGACGGTCAAGGGCAGCATTAGTTTGCCTTGTGGGGTATATGGAGTATAATATCTTACAGGAGTACTAACGAAAGGAAAGAAAAGGGATATGAAATACAGGAAATTAGGAAATACGGATATGGAAGTATCAGCGATCTGCCTGGGGTCCTGGGTTTTTGGAGGCGATTGCTGGGGGGATGTAGATGATGTTCAGTCGGCACAGGTCGTGGAGGAAGCTATAGGAAATGGCATCAATTTTATCGATACGGCGCCTGTTTACGGAAGCGGACGTTCTGAAAAAGTTATAGGCCGGGCTCTGAGAAAAGCATCCGGAAAGATATTCGTGGCCACAAAATGCGGTTTGGAAATAGAAGGCAGAGCTATCAGGCCGAACCTGACGAAAGAATTTATAAGAAAAGAGATAGAAGCTTCTCTCAAGAGGCTTAATATGGAGACGGTATATCTGTATCAGTGTCACTGGCAGGATCCCAATACTCATATAGAGGAGAGTTTAGGAGAGATCAAA
>CAZUYM010000204.1:0-1833 GCA_964624805.1 uncultured Planctomycetia bacterium | reverse complement strand
CAGATCCGGCTGGCCGTCAGGCTTGCCGAAGTCCAGGCGGAAGAAAGAGCGATAGCTATGCCGGCCGTAACACCGCCGACGGCACCGAGAGCTCCGGCGGCTCCGTTGGCAACACCGGAATTTTTTGATAAACAGATAACCTACAGCACTAAATATCTATTATCCCTCCAGGGCAATGTTAAAAAAGCTCTCGCCGAGGCCGTTAAAAAGAAAGAAAAACGCCCATTACTTAAACGCATAGCCAGTTATTTTGTTAATCCCGGGTATGAGTTCGCTGATGACGACCAGAAGGCAATAGCCCGTTCAATGATAGAAGCCTGCGGCACCATGCGGTCAGCTCTGGACAGGGCGGCTGACATGGGGCGGTCTTTATCGCAGTTAGAGGATCTTGGGGGTAAATCTCTTAACAGATCTTTTGTCAGATTAGTAGATATGCTGAAGCCGGAAGAGGAGGCCTCCATTGTCGGAGTACAAGCCAGTCTTACGGGAAGGCTGAGGGAAGACGGAGCGAAAAAAACCGACCTTGACAGAGAGAGGGAGATCGGTGAACTGGTGCTTGTGCTTCAGGATCTCCGCGATCAGCTGGTGTCCATCGATTCGGTCTATGAGGTCGCCGGGATAACGGATATCAGAATAAATAATTCTTACACGATCCAGGAACTTATTTCAGAGGTTGTGGATTCTCTGGCGGAGAAAAAACCGATAAGTTCCGGAGCGATCGCGGCTGTTTCCCAGCTTACGGAAGAGTTTTTCTTCGCCACAGCGGGGAACGAGATAATAGAGAATCTGGCGGTTCAGCAGTCTTTCGGGCCTCCGGGCCATTTCCTCAAAAAAACATCCATAGTCAAAGACCTCCGGACCACCCTTGATGTTGCCGAAAAGGAAGCGCGGGCGGTAGAGAGCGGTAAGGCTACATATGAGAAATATTTCGTAGACAGGAAAAAGAAATTCGGGTACGCGCCAGCAACAAGTATTAACCTGTCAATAAGAGCGGATAACTTCATAGAGCTCGCGATAACCGATGACGATAACAACGTCATCTGGGAAGGTACGACCGTAGAGGGCCTTGAAGGCGTAGACGAGGTTGCCGCGGGGGTGGAGTTTTACGGCAAGGGCAGGCAGCTTACTACTTTTGAAAGCCTTATACCAATTATATTCGGGATGACCGAAAGGTTGAAATCCGCTTCGGAGATCGGCGCGCGAATAAGGGAAAAGGGTGAATTCATGCCGCTGGCCCAGGTGACCGAACAGTTGTCCGGTCCTCTCAGGAAGGCAAGGGTAGACGGATATGTTACTCAGAGCGAGCATCTCGGAGACGATTCCTCAAGGGAACCAGTGCGTGAAAGGCTGGGGCTCAGGTTTGCCGTTACGGTACTCGCGGCCGCCGCGCTTATGTTCGCTTTCGGCGCGCTGGTCCTTCCGAACCTTCCCGCGTCACTTTTTCCAGCGGTGCACGAGTTGACGGCTATCGGTATTCTGGATCCTCATGCCAATGCCTCATGGGCGAGCGGGGTCTTCTTCTTTTTCAAACAGCTGGTTACCATGGTCTTTTTTACGATAACCATAACGATGATACAAAAGAAGTACCTCGCGGATACGGGGCTTTTCAATAAGACGGGTCTTGTAAGAGTTATGGATGACGATATCGGCCAGGCAGTTCCGGACAGGAGGATGGCCGAGGCTGTAGAAGGAATGAAAGAAAATCTGCCGGAAGAGAATAGACAGTACTTCAAGGGAGTAAAGACCCGAAAAGAGGACGGGTCATACGAAAGTTCGAGTAAGATCGCCGGAGAACTTTCAAAATCTATAGGGATGAAAGGGTTTTTTGAGAAA
>CAZUYM010000203.1:0-1888 GCA_964624805.1 uncultured Planctomycetia bacterium | reverse complement strand
GAGCTCGTGTACATACCTTTTGCGGCTCAGGATCTGAAGTGCCTCCCGTGTGGAATTCAGACTGCTTAGTCTTCGCACCTTAAGCAACTTGCTTATCTCATCAACGCCCACCATGAGACGAAAAGCGTTTATAGGAGCAAACAATGGATTGTCTATTTTTTCAGAGGGTTTCTCGGGATTCTTAACTTTCATGGGGACAAATGCCGCAAGGTAACAGAGCATCTTAAAAGATCTCTCTTCCGGAGATCCGCGTACCAGATTCTTCCTGTCGGCGAAATTCTCAAAAACACTTACAAAAGTATCCTGCTTCAGGTATTTCGACCTGTCCCTCAGTTTTTTAGAAGTGTATTCCGTCCTGAAACGCTCCATGAATTCGCTGAGGTTCCTGGAATCTTCTATCTTCTTCCTGACCAGTGTCAGCCAGAACTCGGCTCTTCTTTTGGCTTCCTGTTCCTCCTGTATCTCAAACAGCTCATCCGTATCGCTGCGTTCTACATCCTTCAGTTTGTCCATCTCACTTATGGCCGGCCATATGACAGAGCCCACATCCTCCAGGTCAGGTTCCTTAAGATATTTCTTTATTTTGTGCCATAACCCGTATGTGTTGCCCTGGGCTCTCTTATAGTTCCCGCTTCGCATAAAGCTCAGGGCTTTGTCCACCCTCGCCATGAATTCGTCATTATCCCTTTTGACTATCCTTCGGAATGGTTCCGTCCTTCCGGTCTTTATATACCCCATCATGCTGTTGAGGTCATCCAGTCTTATCTGTAAATAGCGGCCGGCAATCGGAAGTACGTTTTTGATGATCGCGGCATCATCAAGCTCGACCAGCTCCTTCACTGTTCTCATCACGATTCTTGCCAGACGTTTTTCTTCTACATCCACCCTCTCAAGCGCGGTAAGTATCGCGTCCGTTTTCTGACCGATCCCCCAGGATGCCCCGCGTTCGGCTATATCCTGCCCATGCCGTATGTCCTCGAGAGCCGAGACAAGCCATTCTCTTTCGTTCAGTATGCTGTCTTCCTGCTCATCCAAAGACCGTCCTGCCTGCCAGCGCAGATCGAAGACTATATCTGTATAAACGGGCATAAGAGTGTCGGCCTTCTTATGGGTCTTCACATACCGCTGCTGCTGCATGATTATCTTACTGCCGGACCTCTTTACCCTTATCTTTTTCCTGCGCCCCGACACTCTTTTTATTAGAGCCTTCTCCCGGGCTTCCGATATCCTGTTAAGCGACCCCACCAGGGCCGCGGACGCGGCGGGCTCGTTGTTCTTCGAGATAAGATCCTCCGCTTTAACGAGCCCTTCTTTGGCAAGTTCATGGGCGCTCTTCATCTGCACATTTCGGGGCAGCTCCGCCATCCGGGTTTCAAAATCTCTTATTTTTTCGTGTATGTGGCTAAGACATTCGTCCGTCTCGTCTTTTACTGAAGCGAGAAACAGTTCGTCCTCAAGTTTTCTGTATTTCATTCTTTTAGACATGAGGACAAAAAGCTTAAGGTTAAGCTCGAACAGAGCTTCAAAATAATCCTTGTAGACTGCCTCCGCCTCATACGATGTAAGTATCCGGCCCTTTTGCGCTTTTTTAGGAGCACCCTTCGTAAGGCTTATGGAAAGAGTTATGCCTGTGATGTTCTCCGCACCGCCGCTTTTTTCTATGGCAACAGCAATCGTTTCGCGAAAACCGTCCGGGTCGTACAGATCAGGCCATTTGTCACTGCTGTCTTCAAGGACACAGGTGGTTTTGTCGCGGTCGAATATGTATACAAGATCCGTTTTCCAGCCCGCGCCTTTTAAGATGCTGCCCATCCTTGTGTTTTCCCAGTCCTTGCCGGAAGCAAGCTGCTTTAGAGTCTTTTCCTCGACTATTTCCGCGGAAAACAGC
>CAZUYM010000202.1:0-1944 GCA_964624805.1 uncultured Planctomycetia bacterium | reverse complement strand
TTATATTGATTTGGATTTTGGGCTTTGGATTTTGGATTTGATCAACATCCAGCATCTGATAACTGATCACTGGTCACTGATCACTGCTTATACATCCCGCTCGCTTCGAGCTCTGAGACGAGATATTTTTTATCCACTTCTGTAACGATATGATCCCATGGCAGGACGTCTCTCGGAGAATAGGTGCGGCACGCGTATTCCGTAATATCCATTCTTTTCTCTTCAAAAGCTTCTTTCCAGATACTGATCTTGAAACTTTCATCCCACCCGTCCATCCGGGCGCCTTTTTGCCACGCGCAGTATATTACCTCCGAGATCTCGCGCCCACCCCTCGATATGCATGCCTCCAAAAGCGCCTTGTCGAGATCATGAAATTCGACTTTAACCTTCTTAGAGGATCCGGACCTTAAAACGTCTTTAGTAAGAGTCATGTCTTTCGGGTCTTTCATGCCAAGCCACTGAAGGGGCGTGTGCGGTTTCGGGATAAACGGGTTGACGCTGACTCGTATCTCCGCGGCGCCGGAAGACACTTTTTTCCTGAGCGCGGATATCTCCTTGCCCAGAGCGACTATCTTCCGGGCCTCATCTTCGGGCTCACCGGGGAACCCTACCATAAAATACAGTTTCAGCCTCCTCCATCCGTGACTGAAAGCCAGAGATGCCGATTTGCAAAGCACCTGATTGTCTATTTCCTTACCGATGGCTTCTCTCACCTCACCTGAGGCCGCTTCCGGGGCGAAAGTCAATCCGGTCTTGCGTATCGCCGATATCATCTCCGGAAGAGCATAAAAAGCCTCATCTACGCGCAGCGACGGAACGGAAAGCGCTACTCCTTCCCCCGCAAAATCCTCGTTAAGAGCCTTGATCAGTTCCGGAAGACGCGGATAATTAACGCTGGAGAGTGACAAAAGAGCTATACTTTCATAGCCGGTCAACTCATATGTCTTCCTGCATATCTCCCTAACGCGCTCGGGAGTCCTCACCCTGACAGGCCGATTCACGATTCCCGCCTGGCAGAAGCGGCATCTGTTAGGACACCCCCTCATGATCTCCACGGCGATCCTGTCATGCACGACTCTCACCAGAGGCACTATCTGCTTAAGAGGATAATACGCGTTCTCAAGATCACGTATCGATATCTTTCGGATCTTCTCCGGTGCCCCATCGGTAACCGCCTTAAGACCCGCAAATTTTCCTTCCGAATATCGGGCCTCGTAAAAACGCGGCACATACACACCCTCCAGACGTGAAAGGTCTTTCAGAATAGCATTCCTGTCGTCTGTTCTTTTTTTTGCTTTCCTGTACTCTTCTATAAACGCGGGCAAAGCTTCCTCGGCATCACCGATAAGGAACGCGTCCACAAAAGCACTCATGGGCTCAGGGTTCGACGCGCAGGCCCCTCCCGCGATAACAAGAGGCTCTTCGTTTCCCCGATCCTTTGAGAGCACCGTTACCCCTCCGAGAGAAAGCATTTCCAGGACATTCGTATAGGTCAGCTCATATGAAAGGCTGAACCCAACTATGTCAAACCTGTCCATGTCCGTCCTGGATTCAAGACTGAACAACTTAATGCGGTTCTCTATTAACTCTTTCCGCATATCCTCCCACGGCATGAACACCCGTTCGCATACAATGCCGTCATTTTCGTTAAGAAGATGATACAACAGCCGCAGCCCCAGATAGCTCATCCCCACTTCGTACGCGTCGGGATAAGCTATAAGCATAGAAGTCCGCTCCGGCGCAAATTCTTTATGTACGCTGTTCGTCTCTTCGCCGATATAGCGTCCGGGCTTTTGTACTTTGTGCAGTATGTCTTGTATTGTATTCATAGTGTTGGTGTTCCATGCTCTCTTTTGGTATCTCGTATATCGTATATCGTATTTCGTATATCGTTGATCGGTTGCGTCTTGGGAAACGTTAGAGGGTTTACGGTCGGGGCTAAAC
>CAZUYM010000201.1:0-1954 GCA_964624805.1 uncultured Planctomycetia bacterium | reverse complement strand
TTCCCAGAGAGACCAGGACGTCGTGTATCAACGCGATTATAGCGGTTATGGCGAATCGGAACTCGAAACGGAAAGAGATATAAATACATATCCCTATCATGGCGAATATAAGCGCCTTGACCGCCGCCCGGCGAAGGTCTTTGCCGACAGCCGGACCGACTGCCTCTACCCTCATCACCTCGAACGAGTCCTTCCCGAATTTCATGTTAAATCCCTCTACTATCTTTTCCGTTTTCCCGCTGAAAGTCCTTATTATGAATTCTTTTCCCTCACCGAACTGCTGTATGGACGCTTCGCCCATACCTATGTCCGAAAGCACGCCGCGAACATCCTTCACCGGCACCACTTCTGTGAACCTGAACTGCTGCAGCGCGCCGCCGGTGAAATCTATGCCGTAATTTTTAGCACCCCGGCTGACAAAAAGCGACATGCCAAGAAGTATGACGACTATGGAAAAAATATACATTATCTTTCTTATCTTCACGAACGGTATGCTCGGCTGGCTGAAAAACTGAAGCATCGGCAACTTTTCCATCTTGGGCTTGGCCAAAGTTATGAGATCCAGGACCAGACGCGTAACCACCAGCGCGGTGAACATACTCGCGATAATACCTATACTTAGAGTCGTCGCAAACCCTCTTACCGGTCCGGTACCGAACTGGAACAGGATAAGCGCTGTTATCAAAGTTGTAACGTTAGCATCCAGGATCGTCCAGAACGCCTTGTCATATCCCGCGTGTATAGCGGCTTTCAGGGATTTACCTAACCGGGATTCCTCCCTTATCCTCTCAAAAATAAGCACGTTGGCGTCAACTGCCATACCTATGGTAAGCACAAGACCCGCGATACCCGGCAGAGTTAGAGTAGCCCCGAAATAAGATAAAGCGCCTGTGATTATCAGTATATTGAGTATAAGAGCAAGGTCCGCCACGATACCCGCCAGAAGATAGTATATCGCCATGAAAGCGAGAACGCATATACCGCCTATCAGGATGGCCCTGATACCTTTCTGTACGGAATCTTTACCCAGCGCCGGACCGACACTTCTTTCTTCGATGATGTTCACCGGAGCGGGCAGAGCACCGGCTCGCAGGATGAGTGCGATATCTTTCGCCTCCTGCAGAGAAAAGTTACCCGTGATCTGGGCTTTACCCGAAGGTATCCTCTCCCTGATCACAGGAGCTGTATAGACTTCTCCGTCAAGCACTACAGCAAGGCGTTTACCCGTGTTCCTGCCGGTAAGGTCGGAAAACAGATCCGCACCCTGTCCGTTAAATTCTATGGAAACGTACGGCTGTCCGAAGCCCTGCTGACTGAACTCGGTCTTCGCGTCAACTAGCATGTCCCCCGAAAGAACTGAATCTTCCTCCACAAGGATGGTCTCTGTCTCGCCTTCCCTGGTCTTCATCTCCTTCAGTTCAAATCCTTCCACCATCACGCCGTCCATCGCGTCTTTAAGCTGTTCGGGATCGTCACTTACCATCCGGAACTCAAGATGAGCGGTCCTGCCTATTATCTCTTTCGCCCTTTCCCTATCAGTGATACCGGGAAGCTGTATGAGAAGACGGTTTTTCCCCTGAAGCTGTATAACGGGTTCAAGAACACCAAACTGGTCGATCCTGTTCCTGATGACTTCAATAGCTCTCTGAGGAGCGTCCTTGGCTTCATTGGCCGTAAGTTTGGCAGTATCCACTTCCAATATAATGTGCATACCTCCCTGGAGGTCAAGGCCAAGATTTATTTTTCCATCCTTGATGACCTCGCCCTTTTCGTTCAGCACATCGAGAGGCGGATAAGAGAACCATATCGCCAGACCGGCGATCAATATGACCAGCACACTCTTCACTTTAAGACTTTTCCACATTTTTCCGGATCCTTCCTGTATGTGTGTTCATTGTTCGTTGTTAATTGAATAAAGCTACGAATGTTACTTTGCCTTTTCGACGACAGGCTG
>CAZUYM010000200.1:0-1957 GCA_964624805.1 uncultured Planctomycetia bacterium | reverse complement strand
GTATTGTGAAGACTATAATATTCTGGATACTGTTAACTGCTCTGGTCGGAGTTCTGGTCTTTTTCTGGATCAGGTGGTTCGAGTATAGTAATTTGTTTTTCCCATCCGGAGAAATGGAATACACCCCCGCGAGTGCCGGTCTTGAATACGAAGACGTCTATTTCAGCTCTTCCGACGGAACGGTTCTGAACGGCTGGTTTATACCCGGTGCGAGTGACCCGAAGGGGACAATACTGTTCTGCCACGGGAACGCGGGCAACATAAGCCATCGCCTGGAGATAATCACCATGTTGCATCGCCTGGGATTTAACGTATTTATTTTTGATTACAGGGGATACGGCAGAAGCAAAGGGCGTCCCTCGGAAAAGGGGATGTATGAAGACGGTTACGCGGCATATGAGTATTTAGGTTCTCGTGAGGATATAGAGAAAGATAAGGTTTTTCTCTACGGGAAGTCTCTGGGCGGTGCGGTAGCGGTCGATGTTGCTCTCCGGGTAGATGTCGCTGCCGTTATAGTTGACAGCTCTTTTGTTTCCACTGGAGATATGGCAAAAGAGATTTATCCCTTCCTGCCGACGTCGCTCTTCATAACTATGAAATATGACACGGTATCAAAGATAGGCGGCGTGGAGGCGCCCGTTCTCGTAATACATAGCGTAGAAGACGATATTGTGCCGTATTCTCACGGCCAAAGGATTTTTGGCGCGGCGAAGGAACCAAAAAGTCTCATTAACCTGCGAGGCGGGCATAATGACAGCGTCCTTCTTAATGAAGAGGAATACGCGGCCGGCATTAATGATTTTCTGGAGAGAATAGGCTATTAACCAGATACTAAATACTGAATACTGAATACTAAATACTGAATACTGAATACTGAATCGGAGGACAAATGAGCGCTAAAAGATTTCTGGTTTCCGTGATAGGCGGACATAAATGTGACGCGGAAACTTCAGAGCTTGCCTCAAGAATAGGGGAGATAGTAGCCGGAGAGGACGCTGTGGTTGTATGCGGCGGGTTGGGAGGTATAATGGAAGCTGTTTGCCGCGGAGCGAAGGCGAAAGGCGGCCTTACGGTGGGGATAATACCCGGAGAGGACTCTGGTGCCGCCAATCAATTTGTGGATGTTGTGATCACCTCGGGAATGGGGTACTCACGGAATACACTCGTAGCCGGTACGGCTGACATGATCGTCGCGCTTCCAGGTGAGTACGGAACCCTTTCTGAAATAGCGTTCGCTCTAAACGCGGGCAAACCGGTTTACGGTCTGGGTGCGTGGGATATTCCCGGAGTTAATGCGCTGGAAGGCCCTGAGAAGATAGCGGATAAAATAAAGATCCATAAAACAGGATAGAGAGACAGGCATGGAGATATTGCAGAATATAGACCTCGAGATCTTTCATTTTATAAACGGCGCTTGCAGTAATCCTGTACTTGACGAGATAATGCCGATCATAAGCTATGCGGGTGACGGGAAGGTGATCTTTGTTATAGCGCTTTTGCTGGTCTTTTTCAAGAACAGGAACATCAAGGCGACGGGTGTGCTTCTTATGGCGGGAACATCTTTTTCATTCTATTGTATTAGCACACTGAAAAAACTGTTTACACGCCCGCGGCCCTTTATGGCAATAGAAGGTGTGAAACCCCTGATAGTCGCCCATGGATTTTCTCTTCCTTCGGGACACGCGACAATGGCTTTTGCCGCCGCGTTTATTTTGACAGCCTGTTTCCGGAAGTGGTATATTTTTTACACTCTCGCGCTCCTGGTAGCGATATCGCGGGTGTACATGGGTGTACATTATCCTTTCGACGTAATAGCAGGCGCTTGTCTTGGTACTTTAATAGGATATCTTCTAGTGAGGGCCTTTACTGGTGGTGGCAGGTCCCTGGAAGCCGGGAGAGCGCTTGAACGTTAGTTAAGTCTTACCCTTTACGTGAGCCGAACCGAGCTCATTAGGAT
>CAZUYM010000199.1:0-1968 GCA_964624805.1 uncultured Planctomycetia bacterium | reverse complement strand
AGGCCATGCAGCTCAGACCAGGCCATAAGGAAAGAAACGGTAGAGTTAGCTTCGACAGCGCTCGCGTGCTGGGAAATGAGTTTTTTTCTGGACGCATTTATCTCTTCGTCCGTTATTTCCCCGTCGGCTATTTTTCGGATCACTTCTTTTGCCGCCTTCATGGAACCCGGGAGGTCTTCTTCGGAAGTGGCGATATAAAGCAAAAAATATCCGTTCTGTGCCGCCGGAACAGAAACAGCGCCTGAAGTGTATGTAAGCCCCCGCTCTTCCCTTGCCACCCTGAACAGGAGTCCGTCCCCTCCGGATAGAAGTGAGCTTATGACATCCAGCACATACCTGTCTTCCCCCACTGCTCTGACACCCAAAAACCCTCCTATAAAAAGCGACTGCTCTTTGTCCATTGAAATATTTTCCTGCCGCGGACCATCAAGGGGCTTTACCATCGGTCCTTTGGGCGGTGTTCCTTTGTTCTCCCAGTCCCCGAAAATAGCCTCTATTTCCCCAGCCGTCTTCTCCGCGTCTACATCCCCCGCAACGGTCAATACGGCGAAACCGGGCGCGAACCTCGCCCGGTAAAACTTCAAGAGCTCCTCGCGGCTTATACCGTTCACCGAATCTACATCTCCGGTCTCTCTTCTGCCATATGGATGATCCCCGTAAAGAAGCTTCCGGAGATGGATAACACCGTTATAAAAAATATCCTTATCTCTCTCTTTTATTACCGAGATGATCTTTGCTCTTTCCCAATCCACTTCTTCCCGGGGAAACGTAGCGTTGCGTAAAACATCCGATAGGATCGCTATCCCCCTATCCAGGTCTCCGGACAAAAGGTCCATAGTTATCCCCATCATATCTTTTCCGCTGATAGAGTCTATACTGCCGCCCATATGCTCTATCTCCGGGATTATGTCCTCCCGGCTCCGCGTCTCTGTACCTTTTAACATGGTCCAGACAACGAGATTGGACACCCCGCTATCTTTCTCATCTTCCTGCATCAACCCTCCGGGTACTGCCAGCGTCACCGAAACAAGCGGAAGAAACCCCCTGCTCTTAACTGCAATACGCATCCCATTCGGCAGGGTACGCGAAACATCCTTCTGTCCGTCCTGGTAGCTCCTTGCGCTTTTCAACCCGTTATTCTCTGTTCTTCCCTTTGCCTCCGCCCGCGTCCCGGCGATGTAAATGATCTCTTCGTCTTCCGACCTCACCAAAGGCGGACGCTGGGTGCTTTCGTAGAATTTTGGGAGTATAAAAACAGTCGTTGAGTTGCTTCGTCTGAGATACTCCGCGGCCATCCTCCGCACATCTTCGCTCTCGACATCATTTATCTTCTCTACATATTTTTCAAAAAAGGCGGGGTCGTCCATCAAGAGTTCAGAGCTTGTCATGGAATCGGCTATACCGTCCACTTTTTCATGAGTATGCAGATATGTGGATATCATCTTGTTCTTCGCCCTCTCTAACTCCCTCGGATCCACTCCCTCTACAGCGATCTCATTTATAACATTAAAGACCTCTTCTCGGGCGGCATCCAGATCTCGAGGAGCACCCATTCCTGATATTATGAAAAGCCCCGGATATCGAGGCGTATAATTCACACTCGATACCGAATACAACAGCTTCCTCTCATCCAGAAGACGTCTGGTAAGGATAGAATCGCTGCCTTCTCCGAGTATTATGCCCAGAACATCCGTTGGATACATATCGGGAGAATAAAGACTGGTAGTATGGAATCCTATCGCCATGTACCCGACAATGACATCGGTTTTATACTCAATGTACTTTTCTTCTTCCTGCTCGGGTTTTTCCAGGTCATATAGCTGCTCCCCACCTCCTCCGGCATATTTTTCAAACTCCCTGCGGGAGATACTTATCGCCTCCTCAGGCGGGATACCGCCGGCTATCCCGAGGACCATTCTGTCGGCGGTATAAACATTTTCATGGTAATCCAGCACATCTTTACTGGAC
>CAZUYM010000198.1:0-1985 GCA_964624805.1 uncultured Planctomycetia bacterium | reverse complement strand
TTCCTCCGCGTCATCCTGAGCGAGGGAGCGTAAGCGACCGAGTCGAAGGATCTATGGCGCCCCTCGTTCCCACTCGATACCCGGTACCCAGGACCCTTTGCCCCGTGCCCTGCCATTTATCTCCGTAATCTTCTTCAAAATCTCCGTAATCCCTAAAAACTTTTTTTATTACCCACTTGACAAATGATACTTATATGGTATCATTTAAGTATGGGAGAGATGTATAGGGTGAATGGTGATGCAAATAGTAATAGCCGCTGGTATAATATACCTCTTACAGATGCGAACACGGTCAAGGATTAAAGGAGGTAGAAAGTGGCTAAAAGAAAAATAATAAACATCGACGCAGAAAAATGCAACGGCTGCGGAAAATGTATACCGAACTGTCCGGAAGGGGCTTTGCAGATGATAGACGGCAAAGCGAGACTTATAAGCGATCTTTTCTGTGATGGTCTCGGAGCGTGCATAGGGCATTGTCCCGAAGGGGCCATAACGATAGATGAAAGAGAAGCGGAAGCTTATGATGAAAAAAAAGTGATGGTGAATATAGTTAAGCAGGGCAGGAATACTATTAAAGCTCATCTGGAGCATCTCAAAGAACATGGAGAAAAAGAATTTTTGAAGCAGGCAATAGAGGTCCTACGAGAAAAAGATATAGAGACCGACCTGATAGGCGAGGTCACAGGAAATAAAAATATGGATGGTAAGCAATTTTCAGGATGCCCGGGTGCGAAAGTCATGGACTTTTCAGCTCCGGAGAGCGCGGGCGAAGAGGACGGTCAGAGAACATCACAGCTCAGGCAGTGGCCGTTGCAGCTGCACCTTGTTCCTCCGACAGCGCCTTATTATCAGGGAAAAGATGTTGTTTTGGCCGCGGATTGTGTGGCTTACTCGCTGGCGGATTTCCATAAGGATTTTCTAAAAGGGAAAAGTCTGGCAATAGCGTGTCCGAAGCTCGACAGCGACCAGAATATATACCTTGATAAGATAATAGCCATGATAGACCAGGCAGAGATAAACACTCTCACGGTGATGACGATGGAAGTGCCGTGCTGTTCGGGGCTTTTGATGCTGGCTAAGCAGGCGGCGCAGAAGGCCGAACGAAAAGTGCCGATAAAACATATACTTGTGGGTATAAAGGGAGACATTCTTAAAGAAGAGTGGGTCGAGGTAAAATAAAATAAGGGGCGTAACAAAATGTCTGATCTTTCAGGAAAAACTTTAAATGTGGCAGGCCTTATAGATTATCAGGACGCGTCGGTGGTATCAAAGACGGTCATAGATAAGGGAATAGGTACGGTCACGTTGTTCGCTTTCGACAAGGGACAGGGGCTGAGCGAGCATACGGCTCCTTTTGACGCTCTGGTCAACGTGGTGGACGGCGAAGCCGAGGTCACGATCTCCGGGGAACCTCGTACGGTAAAAAGCGGCGAGATGATAATAATGCCTGCAAACGAGCCGCACTCTTTGAAAGCGCGGGAGAAATTCAAGATGATGCTTGTCATGATAAAGACAGCAAAGTAGTAACGCTTTATTAAAAGGGGGGGAATATGGAAGAGAGAAAATGTGAAGTTGAGGTCTTTTCGAGAGTAACGGGGTTTTTCCGGCCGGTACAATCGTGGAACAAGGGCAAAAGGGAAGAGTTCGGGGACAGGCAGAGATACAATGTTAATGAAGCTGAGAAAGTATCCCATTCTTCTGGGAAAACTTGCTCCTGTTAAAAACATAAGGTAAGCTATATCTGACAATACCGTAACATCTTAAAAGGGAGGAGGCACGAATGGCTATTACAGTGAAATTTATGCTGCGCCCAGTGTCGCATTGCAAAGAAGGCTGCAGTACACGGTCCCTGGTATGACGTAAAACTGCCTGAAGGTATTCTTAAATAACCCCGCCCTTTTGGCGGGGTTATTTTTTCGTCTGCCAAAAGGGCGGGGTTATTTTTTCGTCTGCCAAAAGGGCGGGGTTATTTTTTCGTCTGCCAA
>CAZUYM010000197.1:0-1986 GCA_964624805.1 uncultured Planctomycetia bacterium | reverse complement strand
AAGCTGGGCGCCTTCTTCGTCGACCAGCCTCACTTTCAAAGCGCGTATCCTCTGATTGACCCTAACTTCGGGCTCATTACTACGGCCCCTGTTAAAATTTCCTTTGTATGTAATAGCTTCCTCCTCTAGTTTTTCTCCGCAACTTCGGCTCGTAGCTTCTCCAGAAGGTCTTTTACTTCCATGACCACCTGATCTCCGCCTTTTCTACTCCTTATAGAAACGGTGCCGGCTTCCATCTCTTTCTTGCCGACCACGGCCATATACGGTATTTTCGCGAGTTCCGCGTCCCTTATTTTTTTCTGCATTTTCTCGTTCCGGAGATCGGTTTCCATCCGGAAATCGCATCCCTGAAGCTGGTCCAACACTATCTGCGCGTATTCCGACTGTTCTTCGGAAACAGGTATTACCTTAAGCTGTACTGGTGCCAGCCAAAGCGGGAAATCTCCTCCATAATGCTCGACTAACGCTCCGATAAACCTTTCCAGACTTCCAAGGATCACCCGGTGCAGCACTATAGGCCGTTTCTCGCTTCCGTCCTGGCTTGTGTATTTAAGATCAAAACGTTCCGGCAAAGCAAAATCGCATTGTATGGTCGCGCATTGCCACGCCCTGCCCAGGGCGTCTTTAAGCTTAATATCTATTTTGGGACCGTAAAATGCCCCGTCACCTTCATTTATATCATATTCCAGGCCTTTGGCCTCAAGCGCTTTTTTCAAAGCGTTCGTTGCTTCTTCCCAGTCCTCGTCAGCGCCTATATATTTTTCCGGGCGGGTACTCAGTTCGATCTCGAATTCCTTAAACCCGAAGACCTGTAAAGTCTCGGAAACAAATTCTATAACCTTTGCCACTTCTGCTTCCGCCTGTTCTCTCAGGCAGAAGATATGCGCGTCATCCTGCGTAAAGCCTCTTACCCGTAAAAGCCCGTGCAATACTCCCGATTTTTCGTTCCGGTAAACGTTCCCCAGTTCGAAATATCTGATCGGGAATTCCCTGTAACTTCTTACCTTGGAAGCGTAGACCAGGATATGACCGGGACAGTTCATCGGTTTGACAGCAAATTCCTGTCCTTCACTCTCAAAGATGTACATGTTCTCTTTATAATACTCGTAATGCCCTGACCTTATCCAGATATCACTCTTCATGATATGCGGGCTGGATATAAGTTCATATCCTTTCTGGATATGCTGCCTGGTGATATAGTCCGCTATTATCTGCCTGAGCATCGCCCCTTTCGGATGATACAGAACAAGCCCCGCCCCTACAGATTCGCTGAAGCTGAACAGGTCCAGCTCTTTCCCCAGCTTCCTGTGGTCTCTTTTCTGGGCCTCTTCCCTCAACATCAGGTATTTTCTCAATTCCTTACCGCTGGGGAACGCGATTCCGTATATCCGCTGCAGCATAGCGTTCTCTTCGCTGCCCCTCCAGTATGCGCCGGCCACGGAAAGAAGCTTGAACGCCTGGATCCTGCCGGTACTCTCAATGTGGGGGCCTTTGCACATATCCACAAAATCCCCATGCCTGTACAGCGAGACTTCATTCTCCTCGAGATCTTTCAGGAGATCCAATTTATAGGTCTCGCCTTCTCCCTCCAGCATCTTTTTGGCCTCATCTTTCGAAACTGTTTCCTGGAGGAACGGCTGATCTTCCCTGATTATCCGCTCCATCTCTTTTTCTATGCGGGGAAGATCTTCCGGAGTCAGGAGACTGCTTACCGCTTCCGTGCCGCTTTCATTTTTGCAGCCGGTGAAATCAAAGTCATAATAGAAGCCCTCCTCTATTGCGGGTCCTATTCCCAGTTTCACGCCCGGATAGAGTTTTTTCACGGCATCCGCCATTACATGCGCGGTACTGTGTCTTAATTTCTCCAGGTTTTCGTTTTTTTTCTTTGCCATGATACTTTTTTCTACTCTTGATTGCTCCGGCCTCCTATAAAAGGAGGGTGAGCAGGCCCGCCGTTTTGTTTTGCACTGCAAAACAGGCGAGGCC
>CAZUYM010000196.1:0-1990 GCA_964624805.1 uncultured Planctomycetia bacterium | reverse complement strand
CGTGCCATGGCCTTCACCGGGCTTACCGTCCACATCTCCGGGCGTATCGACAAGTCCTTTTTCCGCCATAGCTTTCGATATGCCAAAACTTATGGAAGGATCCGACATGATCTGTATCGAAAGAGAATACGCTTCGTCCATTTTTTTTCTTACGTCCTTATCTACTACGGCCTGGCGCGTCTCGCCTTCCTCAATGATGTTTGAGTATATTTTTTCTTTAAGCGATCCGAGCTCCGCGTAAAGCCCACCGGTGCCGGAGCCCTCTGCTTCGGCCGACTGTATACCGGCGTCTTTTGCCATGTTCGAGATCTCTTCCGCGCTCATCTTCTTCAGCTTGGCCGGGATCCTCGCCACGGCAAGTAACCTTTTCGCCCTGGCGATAATACTGTCAAGCCCGGAAATATAGAACGTTCTCGTACCTTCCATCGTCTTTTGCGCGGCCTCGTACGTACTGACATTTTTTTGCAGTTCGGGCATAATTCTCGCTTCGAATACGGCAACTGGATCGGCGTTCTGGTTTCCATCGACACCAAGTGCTACCCCCAGTTCTCCCACCCGGCTAAGCTGCGGTTGGTTATCCCCTACCGCTATCTGCCATTGGCTGGCAGGAAGGATAGATACTATATTCTCGTTAATGATCCTGATCTTCTTTTCGTTCTGGTCATAAAAATCTTTGTATGCCTTAAGAGATCGTACCATATCGGCTATCATTCCATCGTATTGCTTAATAAGAGCTTTCTGCTGGTTATCTATCACCCAAACCTTTTTAATTGCCCACTCCGCAAGGTAAAGGACCTTCTTGAGTTCAGCTACCTTTTTTGTCAGAGCATCTCGGCTTATCACAAACCCTTCTGTTTTGTCGTCCTGGAAATACTCGGCTCCCTTGATCACTCCCACTCCAGTTTCTCCATAGAAAGGAACGAGCTTTTCCTCGATCAAGAACGAGTTCTTCTCTATTTTTTCCTTAATGGTCTTAAGTTTCTCCACCCAGTAATCAAGCTGATGCCTAAGCATCGCCCCCTGCGTATATATCTTCGCAAAGCTCATGCGAAGCTCTTTATCGAAGGCCAGTATCTCGCCCCATGACATCTGCCTTTCCTGAGGTAAGTTAAAATCTATATTCGGAGGTTCATATCCGCTGTTCTCTGGAGATCCGAGTGGCCCTTTGTAAGGAGAAACCGGTTCCGGTTCTTCGGGTGCGTCTTCAGGGGAATCTTCAGGCGAGTCCTCTGGATTGTCTTCCGGCCAATCTTCAGGTGAGTCCTCCGGAGAATCTTCGGGAGAATCCTCAGGCGAATCCTCGGGAGAATCTCCGGGCTTTTCCGGCAATGACGGCACTTCGGCCTGCACTACTTTCGAAGTTAGATTCCCTTGTCCGCCGCAGTGCCGGGTAGCATCCCCTATCCTGGCGGCCGGCCTTCCGTCTATCAAGACCTCGGGATCCCCCTCCTCAATGACGAAGGTGTTAGTGCTGCAACATGGCAGATAGTGCTTCCCTCCGTCCCCTACGCGGGCCGCGGGCTTGCCGTTTATAAGAACGCTTGGACTTCCGGAGCTTACCGCGCCCTCAACAATATGCGGACAAGCCGGACATGCATGAGCGTCGGCCGCACACCTCGCGACAGATCCGACACGAGCGTATTTTGCCGGCGATACGGCAGTAACATTGTAAGTTTTACTTACCGTCTTGCCGTTGACATCCACGCTGAGAGTTATAGTATTCAAACCCTCACCCGAAAAAGAAGGCCGGCTTCTCTTTCCGACTGAAGGAGAGAATGACCCGCTCCCGCTCCACTGGACATTATCAGAGATATCCTCCGATCCCGTACCATCCGCCCCGGGACCAGAACAATATGCTTCAAAGGACCATCCCCGTGTAAAAACTTTAGGGCTATTTCCTAAAGGGTATTTGAGTTCAATTTTAATATTATCTTCGTCTGCATCATCGTCACCATCTTCTTTAAATTTATCAATACGCTCTTTTAATTCA
>CAZUYM010000195.1:0-2003 GCA_964624805.1 uncultured Planctomycetia bacterium | reverse complement strand
CCACCCTCTGAAGAGCTCCTACAAGTCCGGCTCTCGTTACGCTGTTAAGATCTACGAAGAAGAACGGTTCCGCGCCGGCTCCCTGACAATCTTTTATGACATTTATCGGTCTCTCGCTCTTCCTTAGGAACTCGCTCAATTTCCTTCCTACAGCCCTCATACCACTGGGCGCCGTAAGGTCTCTGACCATGTCACCGGAAGATCTGAGGTCTCCGGAAGCGTTCCTTGTCTGGACACCGTCAAAGTTAGCCCTGTCTTCGGACTGCAGATGCTGGATCGCACCTTCCATCCTTCTGGAGGGCACCGCGTCCCCTATATCACCGTCGGTAACGCGCGCCAGGCCTCCCCTGTTCACAAGCCCCTGTGTTGCCAGGTATTTTTTCTGAAGCATGGTAACACTTATCGTAAAGAATACCATCGTCACAAGGAACTTGCCGAGAAAATATCCCCCGATACCCGGATGAAACAACCCTCTTGCCCCCTGAACACCGGTAGCGATCGTTTCATGAACAGCCGGCAGAAAATCAAGCTGCGGGAACACTAACGCGCCGAAAATGAATATACTCGCGGCTATGATACCCGTGATAGCTAGAAAACTCATCCCCAAACGCTCTCTTACCGGCTGTCTGGACGAATCGTCGCCCTGATGCTCGGTATGCGTGGTATAACCATCGACCCTGGCCCGCCTTAACGGCGTGCAGTACCTTCTTACGACGTCACCGAGATTCATACTGATGCCCGTATTGGCAGCGATATTGCCCCGGATATCCGCGGCAGTCTTAAGCCTTTCCGTCATACCGAATATTATCGGCACCATGTCCTCAAACCTGGTCAGCCACCTTCCGGCAGCATGCTCTACCACCACGTTTCCTTCTTCATAAACTGAAGTCTCGCTGCGAAGAACTGTACCTTCCCATACAACATTATCCGCTTCGTCCGCAAGTTCGATCTCGACCCATCCCTCATCGTTCGACCTGATATTCAGACCAACCCTTGAAGCCGGTGAGTAACCGAATTTCTGTTTCCTATCGACAAAGTTCTTCTCAAAATGAGCACGGCCTTCTTTAACAGCCGTAGCTTCAGATATCGCGACCGTCAGCGTCGTACTGAGATCTTTCGTAAGAGACGGTTTGTTAAGATAGTGTCCCGGGTGACCGAAAGACTGCTGTACTGCAAGCCCCTCGATAACACTGTTACCCGCTGTCGCGAAAAAGAACGTATCCACGAGCGCAGCATAAGCCTTCTGGGCACCGCCGCCAAGGGCGTTATTCTTATTAAGTTTCCCTAATGCTTTTTCAATGGATCCAAGCGCTTCTTTTATTTTTTTAGTCTTTTCGTCTCTTTCTACGCCTTTAGCGTCTGACTGCGCTCGTATATCCTCCGCAGCCTTTTTTACGCTGGAAGCAAAGTCCGCAAACACGGCGCTCACCCCGGGAGACCTTTGGGAGATAGGCGTTATTACATCCTGCATCAGGTCGCTATAATCTTCGACTATACTCGCCACCTTTTTGAGGTTCGGCCTTTTTTCGCCGAGCTCTTCCCCAAGGTTTCTCTTGAAGGTCTCATTTTCGGTATTCAGGGCAGCTAGCACGGGGAATTCTCCCGCGGCTACCGCCTGGCGGGTCCACTTCACGGAACTTATAAGACCTGTCAATGAAGGCTGGGCGACCCCGGCCCTGCCGTAGAGGCTGTCTATCGTTCCAAGTATATCGTCCAGCTCTGAAAGAAGCGTCTCCAGGCTATTCCTGTCGTCTCCCCTGTCGGAAGGATCCTTGGGTTTCCCGTCCGCTCTCCTGCGGCTATTGAACGACTTTATCCTAGACGCTATGGACAACTCATTGTCACCATTCAGGCGGTCGGATAAAGAAATAAACGCGGCCTGCAATGAAGCATATGACGGGTTATCCAGAGTAGCGATACCATCACCAAGCAGTTCAGCCTCGTTCAGAGCAGCCTGTACCTTCTCACAGGTATCAATGATGCTGGCGGCTATCTCTTCCTCA
>CAZUYM010000194.1:0-2007 GCA_964624805.1 uncultured Planctomycetia bacterium | reverse complement strand
ACCGAAAGAGCGATCCTCGTCACGGTAGATACCGGCGCCAGGAACGCGTGGCCTGTGGAAGACAGGGAAGAAGAGCTTAAACGCCTTGTCCAGTCAGCCGGAGTGGAGGTGCTCTCGAGCGAAGTGTGCCGCCGGAAAACCATTTCATCAAAACTGTTCATAGGTGAGGGAAAAGCGGATGAGATAGCGGGGATGGTCGAAGCGATGGAAGCTGATGTGGTGGTCTTTAATGACGACCTCACGCCGTCACAGCAGAAAAATCTGGAGAAGGTCTTCACTGTAAAGACCATAGATCGCACGCAGCTCATACTGGACATTTTCGCGAGAAGGGCCACGTCCAATGAAGGAAAGGTGCAGGTCGAGCTTGCTCAGCTTGTGTACCTGTTGCCCAGGCTAAGCCGCATGTGGCTCCATCTGTCGAGACAGAGAGGAGGCGTCGGCACCAAAGGTCCGGGAGAACAGCAGCTTGAGGTAGACCGAAGACGCATAAGAGAGCGTATAGCCCGTTTGAAAAAGGAGCTTAAAGATATTACGCGTCGGCGTGACTTGAGAAGCGTGCAGAGAGAGGAAGCTTCCATGTTTACGGTGGCTCTGGTAGGTTATACAAATTCCGGGAAATCCACGCTTTTCAACACTCTCACGTCGTCCAAGATCATCGCAAAAGACCAGCTTTTCAGTACGCTCGACCCCACTGTTCGAAAGATGACGCTGCCTAACAACCAGACTGTGCCGGTATCCGATACCGTGGGTTTTTTGAATGAACTTCCGCATCATCTTGTCGAAAGTTTTAAAGCTACCCTTGAGGAAGTAGTAAGGGCGGACCTTTTGTTCCATGTAATAGATATGTCCAGCGAGAACAGAGAACGGCAGAATACGGCGGTTATGAAGGTCCTGGAAGATCTTAAAGTCCAGGATAAACCTTTTTTAACGATATTGAACAAATCCGATAAGGTGCCTGATGAGATCGATAGAAGACGTATCGCTCGAGGGTTTCTGAAACCCGTAATTGTATCAGCTCTTAAGGGCGAGGGCATACAGGACCTGGAAGACCGTATCGTACAGTTCATGCAGAAGGACATGGAAGATATAGAGATAACACTGCCCCATAAATATTATTCCATGGCGGGTACTATACGTGGATCGGGTACGATAAAAGAGGAAAAATACACCGACGACGGGCTGTTCATCAGGGCGCGCCTGCCTCGTAAGATCAAACGCCAGCTGTTCAAAAAACTGAAGATGTCCCGCCCTGACGAACAGCCTTGACCGTTCATTCCAGCCAGAGTGACAACCGCTTTTAGTTCTTGTGTTATGGAGGGTATCTTTAGTAGAATATTACCATAGTATCTTACCTTATTATCAAGGATCAGAATGGAAAATATTATAAGTTTTGCGCTTGGTATGGCGCGACAATTCTCACCAGCGGTTTCAGCGGCATTGTTCGTCGGAAGCCTTGCCGTAATGGGCTTGTGTTTTGCGGCATTTTATTTTTTCCTCAGAGCTGGTATTAGTAAGAAGGGGGAGAACGCGCGCAGGACACGTGAGGCTCTCGAGGAGCTTGGTGAAGCGCGGAAAGAGGAGACAAGACTGAATCGTGAAGCTACATTCAAGGCTGTCCAGGACGAAGAGATGCAGGAGCTGAAGGACTGGATGGATAAGTTTGATAGAACGGAAGAGGAAAAGGAAGTCGCCCTCCTGGAGAACAAGGTCTCTTTTGAGGAGAATATCCCGGATCCTCCTGCCGAAGATGTTTCCGTAGAAGCAGATAAACATATCTGGATGGAAGTAAGCCAGATATATCGGGCGCTTTTTGGAAATACCGAAAATACCCCTCCCGGACGAGGTAAAAACACTAACGGTTAGAGGTATCCTTCCAATTTTTTCATTATTCCGAAATATTCTTGACAAACCCGAAGATAGTGATATAATTTAGCACTCGAGTTGAAGGAGTGCTAAAAGAGGGCGTTTTACTGTAAGTATTATTATGACTAAAATAGATAATCAGCT
>CAZUYM010000193.1:0-2033 GCA_964624805.1 uncultured Planctomycetia bacterium | reverse complement strand
ATCCAACACTGTTGCGGTACGAGCAGATGAGTGCGGCGGAGAGCCTCTCCGCCGGTTTTATATTTTTTCTCGCCTATACTTGCGTTCAGGCCGTATGAGGGGCCGCCGCTCTGACCATATCATCCACGTCGCCAGCTGCATCTCCTATCGGCTTGATGCCGAATTTCTCGACAAGAACCGCCGCTACGTTCGGCGAAAGGAACGCCGGAAGCGTCGGGCCGAGGCGTATGCCTTTGACTCCGAGATGAAGCAGCGCCAGAAGCACCGTCACCGCTTTCTGCTCATACCATGCTATATCAAAAGCTATCGGCAGGTCGTTTATGTCCTCAAGCTCAAACACTTCTTTCAGTTTCAACGCCACAACAGCCAGTGAATAACTGTCGTTACACTGTCCGGCATCCAGGACTCTCGGAATTCCCCCGATGTCCCCGAGGTTGAGCTTGTTGTACCTGTATTTTGCGCATCCTGCCGTCAGGATCACAGTATCTTCCGGAAGCTTTTCAGCCACTTCCGTGAAATAATTTCTCCCCGGCTGGCGGCCGTCACACCCTGCCATGACAACAAATTTCTTTATGGCGCCGGACTTCACCGCTTCAACGACCTTGTCCGCGAGGGCGAGTATCTGGTTATGGGCGAACCCTCCGACTATCTCACCTGTTTCTATTTCTTTAGGTGGAGCGCATTTCTTCGCCAGTTCTATAATAGCTGAAAAATCCTTCGCCCCGTTCTCTTTTCTGTCCGGGATATGACTTACGCCCGGGTATCCCGCTGAACCTGTGGTGAAGATCCTATCCTTATAAGGATCTTTTACCGGTGTGATACAGTTGGTCGTCATCAAGATGGGACCGTTAAACGACTCAAACTCCTCGCTCTGGCGCCACCATGAACTTCCGTAATTTCCGGCCAGGTTCTCGAATTTTTTGAACGCCGGATAATAATTCGCCGGCAGCATCTCGCTATGCGTGTAAACGTCCACGCCGGTGCCTTCCGTCTGCAGAAGAAGCTCTTCCAGGTCCTTGAGATCATGTCCCGATACAAGGATGCCGGGATTATCTCTCACGCCTATATTTACCTTCGAAAGTTCCGGACTCCCGTACGTCGTAGTATTCGCCTCGTCCAGAAGCGCCATGGTCGTAACAGCCACCTCTCCCGCCTTCATGACCATACCCACCATCTCGTCGACGGTAAGGTCTTTTGTGGTAGACGCGAGCGCCTCAACTAGAAAAAGATATATCTCCTGTTTTTCAAAACCCAGAACAGCCGCGTGATGGGCATAAGCGGCTATTCCTTTAAGACCGTACGTTAAGAGCTCCCTGAGAGATCTTACATCCTCGTTCTCGGCGGAGAGTATACCTATCTCTTCCGCCTTCTTTTCAAGATCATCATCATTTTTGGGAGACCATACTGCTGAGTCATGCGCGCCTGAAAGTTCCGCTTGCCCGGATCCCGACTTGATGCGGTCCCGGATCTTAAGACCTTCCCTTATGTATTCCACTATCCTCTCATCATTGAAGTTGCCGTTAGTGATGGTTGAAAAAAGAGCCTCTGTCATATACCGGCCGAGTTTGTTATTCAGAACCTTCTCGCTGCCGATGCTTTCCGAAACAACAGCTATGCCCTTCACTACATATATCAAAAGATCCTGCAGATTTGACGTAGCCGCTTTTTTCCCGCATATACCCGCGGCGGCATTGCACCCCTTATTCCCTGAAGCTTCCTGACACTGATAACAGAACATACCCATTTCCCCTCCCGTTTTTCCCTATTCAATTATACTTCTCATCCTCTATTTCTTATTCCAATTATACGATATCTTCCATCCCATCGTATCACATTCACCCGTTGAACGCGCCCTATTTCCATTGATAAATGATACCACATTAGTATCATTTGTCAACACATATATTTCTCGCTCTTTGTACCCTGGGACGTCATTCCCGCGGAAGCGGGAATCACATAGAAGTAATTATTTTTAATGGATCCCCGCTAAGAGGCCGAAGCCCTCTGGCATTCGGCACTTCCTCGGGGGCCTT
>CAZUYM010000192.1:0-2037 GCA_964624805.1 uncultured Planctomycetia bacterium | reverse complement strand
TCCATCTCTTCAAGCGCTTCTATCCCCTGGAGTCCGTGTCTGGTAAAATCATCCGGGATATTCCCGAGCTTGTAAATGTTATGATGCGAATCCTCGTGATAGACAAATTTCATATTCTCTGTTATAAAATCAGCTGTTTTTATAAGCTGTGGATGCATCCTGTACCAATTATCCCACTCCTGTTCAAACTCAGTTCCATTCCTCTGTGCTATTCTCCTTACCCGGTCTTCGAAGTCCCTGGCGTCATCTATTTCTTTCTGGATCTCGGGTGTAATTTCCCCCTCCACTTCGCCTTTTGCCAGCCTGTGAAGGGACTTCATGACTTCAGGACCCTCCAAAACACAATTCGAAGGCCAGCTATCCGACCACCTGTCATCTCCTAGAAGGGCTCTCATAAAAACATGCTCGGAATTGCCCATAATAAGAGTGACCCTGGGAGCGTCCCCCTTCTTCATGTGACGCCTCAGCATATCCATTGCCTCCAGACCGCCGCCCCACTTGCCCAGATAATCCCCCAGGAATACCGCGCTTTTGTACCTGTTATCTTTCAGCCATTTCAAGAGTATCTTAAGCCGGTGGGTGTGCCCGTGGGTCTCGCAAACAACGACTTCCCGGGATATATCTCCGTGTTTTATTCGGGAAAGTCTTCTTCTGTAAAAACCCAGAAGGTCCCTCAATATCCTGATATCATATTTTGTGGATCTCACCTCTTTTTTGATGAATCGTCTGGCAGATGTAAATCCCAACCTATCTTTTTCCTGCATAGATTTCAGCATCTTATCGGCATCAGACGCTATCTTTGTGATCCTTCTTTTCCTCGCATCCGCGCCTCTTTCGAGAATTCTTCTTACCTTTTTCGTACTGGTTTTTTTATTCTTAACGCCATTGTTCTTTGCCCGCTTGGTCTCTATCGTTTCTTGACCGTCATCTGCTATTATGAGAACAAATGACCTCTTATCTGAAGAAGAGATCTTTTTTCTGAAGAGCTTTTGGTCCGGCAGCCTGCTGGGTTTATATGACGCCTTTACCACTATTATGTCTTCGACACGTCCGGGGCATTCGATAAGTTCTACGTTATCTCTGCCACTGCCGCCACTGAGCCAGTTACGCCAATAGACCATATTCCCGGTTTCTTCATTGTATGTCTGGTCGTGAGCATGATCGGCTATGTAGTTATCAACTTCTGCCGGTGTAAGATGCTGCCTCACCTTTGTATCCGACACATAATGTCCTCCGGGACTCTTCTTCAAAAGACCCGTCATATTCACCACCAGGGCAGAAATAATGGGAATAATCAGGTTGTACACTATGATCATACTTGTCAGCAGTGAGTCTTTCCAGGGGAGGAACCACCCGCCCGTCAGCATAAGTACGGAGCAACCGGCCGCCCATGGCAGACCGAAAGTAAGCGGCACAGCCGCGGCTTCCACTTTCACGCGCAGCCTGTAATGTATCGCTTCATGAAAATATATTACCCACTGAAAGAATTTAGGCATGTGGCGAAGTGCCGTTTTGTGCGCGAACAGCGCGCTTTTCAGAACATGTTCCCCGCCGTTTTTAAGCTGATCTTCTATCGTATAGGAGTAATATGATATCTTCCCCTTAGCATCGTCTTCGTCTATCACTTTCTCTATATATCGGATATTCTCCGCCTTTTCAAAAGGCCTTATGAGGCCATAATCTTTTCTCTGATGCCTGAAAGAAAGCACATCGGTGATATGATATGCTGTCATTATCGGCACTATGCTTACGCTCAGAATATACGACAGACCCAGGATTAACGCGAATGTGCTCTTGTAATACACAAGCCACAGTGGCAGCAACGCCGCTGTCGCCGCAACGCCCATAAGAGCTCCGGCTTCAAGTTTCAAAGGCTCTGCGGCGGCGCCTTTGATCTTTTTATCTTCTCCGGACTGACCCTCTTTGCCCTGACGTACGGTCATGCCCACCGGCAGGTTCACTTTTTCGGCTATAAGGTTGTTATATACAGCGTGCAGCACCATAGCGACAACCAGGCTGCACACGGGGTTTATTCCC
>CAZUYM010000191.1:0-2052 GCA_964624805.1 uncultured Planctomycetia bacterium | reverse complement strand
TGGACGGGTCTCCCCGGTTCAGGGTGTTTTTATGGCTGGAGGTACTTTTGCATAACGACGCTATAATGACCCCCGCGGCAAAGAGACTTATCATAGATCTCGAACGTCGTCTCCCTGAGGATATATCTTTCGGATCTTTGATGGAAACCGCTTATGAGGTCCTTGCGATACACGGGTACCCTTATGATGACACAGCCTCCGGATATTACGTATTGAGACGCAATTTTCTTAACATGGTCAGGAGGGCGGTTTCGCTGGAGGAACATTCTCTTGTCGGTACGGATGGCGAACTGGGCGCGGTGGTGGATCGTGAGATGGAACGTATCAGGCAGGAGAAGTGGAGGAACGGCGCCCCGGTCCTTTTCTATGAGTATAGCGAAGAGGTAAATACGGTTCCCCTGGCAAACGGCGCGGAATTTGATATCGTCAACGTTCCCGGCCGGCTGGCATATGAAGAGCACAAAAGGGCGGAGAGGCCTTCTGTGCTTGAGGCCCCGGTAGAGGAACTCCCGACCCCCGGTCCCAAAATAGTCCGGGAACACGATAAGAACTGTCGGTTCAGCGCTCTGTCCAAACAGATGGTCTGTAGCGTGACACGCAAGGGTGTAGAATACGATGTTTTCGCGAACATAAGCCCGTTCGGGGAAAACCACGTTATACTCGCGACCCACGAACCTTCATATCAGCATATAGATGATGTTGAGAAAGCAGAGGCATTGCTGCTTTTTGCAAGAAGGCTGGGGCCGGAATATGAAGGTATCTTTAACAGCACGAATGCCGCGGCAAGCGTATTTCACTTTCATGGACAGTACATCAAGGCGCGTACAAAGCTATGGGACAATATCCGTAACGCGAAGGTCCAGATAGACTGGGATTCCATTTATTTCAGTTATCCGGATGTACGGGGAGGGTATCTATCCGGATGGCCGGCGAGGGTCAGGTACATGGAGAGCAGCGATATAGGTCAGCTTGCCAGAGCCGTAATGACGGACGTGAAGGCCCTGGAGGCGCAAGACAAGGCATATAACCTGTCATTCCGTTTCGAGGACGGCAGGTATAAAGTGATGATAGTGCCCCGAAAAGCGGAAAGGACGAAAACTCTTACACCTGAAAGCGACATTTCTCTCGGGATTGGCGGAGTGGACCTTACCGGCCGGCTTATTGTCTATAAACCGGGGGACAGGCAGTACCTTACCGAAGACCTCGCCAGGACCGCGGCCAATTTTGAGACGGTAATGCGCGACGAGACCACGGACGCCGACTGGGTATCGCCGACAAGTAAAACGTGGCTGCATGCATTAAAGGAGGCGGTAGTCAGCAGATTGTTGCCGCCAGCAAGAGAGGAACATCCGATCTCCTGGGGAGCATCGGCCCTGGCGTCGGCGGGATACGGGATATTCGCGGGCGGCCTGGGGTATTTCTTCGGCATAGGGAGCAGCCATATGGTAGTCCTGACATCGTCTCTTGCTGTGGTTTCTCTGGTATATCTCGTGCAGGCACTGGACCTTAAATACGGCGTCCTTGCATCGATAAAGGATATGTTCGGTAAGATAATACCGAAAAGGGCGGGGCCGGAGCTTATTCCGCTTTTCCGTCCTAACTTCGATAATATACTTCCGGTGCCTCAGGATTCCACCTACCTCACTTACGTAAAAGACAATAGACTGTATGTCAACGTCAAGGAGATGTCGCGGCGACCAAAGCTTACTCAGTATTTCTATTATTTCCACGAATGGTTTCATTTGCAGGGGATAATGTCGCACGTTATCCTTTACGGGGTCCAGGGAATGCTGCTTGCAATGCTGCCGCAGATAGTCCTCGGAGTTCTTGCTGCGAACGCCAGTATGAGTTTCAGCGTGGCGATGGCGGGTAGCCTGGCAACTACGGTGACCATGGGGCGCGGGGCCATGGCCATAATCCGGGCTTTTATCCGGGACGACGGCAGGGTAAAGGAAGTCCCGGAAGAAGAATATCCAAAAGACATATCTACTGCGGGTGCTACGGGAGAAGAATACCGGCAGACACATTCCAACAGGCGCATACGCGCGGATA
>CAZUYM010000190.1:0-2062 GCA_964624805.1 uncultured Planctomycetia bacterium | reverse complement strand
ATTCCACCAGTGAAAGGCCTTTTGTGTCACGAAAACTTAAAAACACCTGCGTCCTCCTCTTTGTTAAAGAAAAAACGCAAAAAGATATATCTTCCGACAGCTTAAGTATATACGGTAATTGTTAAGATTGTGTTAATATTGCAAATCGTGCTTGCGGAGTCCGGGATCAGCTGTCAGTAATCAGTTATCAGTGCTCAAAGTTAGCATGCTCCTGAACTGATCACTGGTCACTGAAGACTGATTACTGTTTATGTTTACAATTCCTCCACCACCACATCCTCAATATGCAGGGTCGTGTCCTCTACCAGATCTATGCTGCAGCGGTACTTTCGCTGTATATCGCTCAGCATCTTTGCCTGATCTGAAACCAGCACCCAGTTCACATCGGGATGGGATCTTGCCTTGATGCGTTTCCTTTTTTTCGTGCTTTCAGAAAGCAAACGGTCTATCCTGCGAACAGCCGTCAGGGCTATGGTCTCCACGCTCTTCACCATCCCCTTACCGCCGCAATAAGGGCACTCCACATGCGATGACCCTTCCAGGCTCTTTCTCATTCGTTGCCTTGTCATCTCCACTATACCGAACTGCGACATGGATCTCACGCTTATGCGGGCCTTGTCTCCGGCAAGTTCCTTCTGCAAAAGATTCGACACCTTATCCCTATGGTCCTTGATGTCCATATCTATGAAATCGATTATCACTATTCCGCCGACATCACGCAGTTTAAGCTGCCGGGGTATGACTTCCGCCGCTTCCATGTTAGTCCGGAACGCTGTCTCCTCCAGGCTTCTCTTTCCGACAAAACTGCCTGTGTTCACATCTATAACGACTACGCCCTCGGTCTGTTCTATAACCAGATGTCCTCCGCTTCTCAGCGGCACCTTTCTCTCGAATATCTCATCGATCCTTTTTTCGAGGTCATATTTCTGAAATAGCGGCGTCCTATTGTCGTAGTACTTCACCTTTTTCCGGAGAGACGGCATGAAAGCCTTGAGAAACTTTGCTATCCTGTTGTACTCGTCTTTCGAGTCCACAATGAGATGCGTCACGTCTTCGGTAAAAATATCCCTTATCATGCGAAGGACGATACCGTATTCTTCATAAACGCAGATGGGCGCGGCCTGCTTTTCGCTTCTCGCTTTTATCCTTCCCCAAAGACCGAGAAGATATTTCAGTTCGCTTTGAAGCTCTTTCTCGGTACGATTCTCGGCGACTGTCCTTACTATACAACCGACCTTATCCAGGGCTCCCATTTTGCTCAGGATATCCTTGATGCGCGTCCTTTCGTCCCTGTCGGTGATACGGCGGGATATACCCAGGTTCTTATCATAAGGCGTGAGTACCATATACCTTCCGGGAATACTTATGTAAGTCGTAAGTCGCGGCCCCTTCGTGCCTATGGCCTCTTTAACGACCTGCAGCATACGTTCTTCTCCGTTCTTCAGGATATCCTGGATCCGCGGCTGAGGGCCCCTCCTTGTGGGACGAAAAGACCCTTCGTCCTCATCCGGGAGCATTTCTTTCAACACCGCGCTCTTGTCCACGACATCGCTTACATGGAGAAAACCGTTCTTCGCAAGTCCGATGTCGACAAAAGCCGCTTCTATACCCGGAAGTATCGAATTCACGCGCCCTTTGTAAATACTGCCCGCGTAATGCCCCAGGCTTTCCCTCTCCATAAAATAATCCGCGAGGGCTCCGTTCTCCAGTAACGCCACACGTTTTTCGGTAGGTCCAACATTGATAAGTATTTCCATACCTGTCTTTGGACCTTCTTTTTTCTCGCCGGAAGATGTTCCGGCATCGCTCTTCCTTTTTCTTCTTGCCATAGTTTTTGTCCTTTCTAAAACTGTTAGTATTGCCGCGCTGTCACAGCTGCCGCACTTCTCTGATGGCTATGCCTTCCGGCAGCTCGCGGTTCAAAACTTCTTTTATATTTTCCGGCCGTTCCTCTTCCGCCAGCCAGATCGTCATTTCCTCATTTTTACTCTCGGTGCCGAGTTTTAAAGCCTTCGGCATGCTAATTCTCACCCTTGGAGAGAACCCGCTTGTCAGAACGAAC
>CAZUYM010000189.1:0-2079 GCA_964624805.1 uncultured Planctomycetia bacterium | reverse complement strand
TCTCCCCCTCAAAACTCTCCTGCACCTGATCGGCATTCCCTATCAGTACCCTTATGCCGGCTACTTTCATATCACCGGGATCAGCGCTGAACCCTCCATCGGTATAATAACCGAACTGATAGCTGTCACCCTCCTCAAGCGGACTTATCGCTATATTGTATCTGTACTGTCCGTCAGCCAGCGGCCTTTCACCGAACACAATGTGATGCGCGCCGTGCTGCCATTTCCCGCTGGAATCACTCCACACTCCCTGCATCGATATGCTTGCCATGGGGTCTCCCGTAACAAACCCTTCCGGCACGGTAACCGTAAGCACCAGCTGCTCGTCTTCCTCCAGGGCCCTGCCCAGCATCTTCTGGACGTCCAAACCTATAACGTTACTTCTCCTCTCCCTGGAAATATTTATCCTGGCGGTTATCTCTCCCTTTTCCGCGTCCGCGGTTATAGCGTCTTCGTCCAGGGCTTCGGGCAGCTGCTCTTTTCTCGCACCGGACGACACGTGGTCCACCGTGGTAAGATATTCCTGCCTGTAAAAAGACAACTCAAAATCCTCGTATCCCACCGAAGGAAGGTTCCACACGCCGGAAAGGCCTACGCTCTCGATGCTGTTCTCGACCATGCCTACAAGATGCAGATATTTTATCTGAGCGGCGGGATCCCCCTGCTCTAAGAGAAGTCTCCTGTAAGCTTCCAGCTGTATCCGTATGAGATCGTAATCCCCCCTCAGTTCGCGATCGGATATTCCCCTTTCTTCTTTGTCTTTCTCATAAGACTCTATGGATTCTATGTATCTCCTGGCCAGGTCGGTCTTCGTCCGGTCAAAACCGTATACTTCTATCTGTTTTTCATAATAATCTTTCAGTTTCTGCGCGTTAAGCGTTCCTTTGGCTATGCCCGCTTTCACCGCGAAAACATCCGCGTTGATACGCACCCAGCCTGCCAGACCGGAAGGCCCGGAAGGATACGGACAATTTTTAAAAGCATTTATAAGATTTTCAGTTATGTCGCGGTTGGTTAGTCCTTCATCCCGCATGCGAGCCATCTGCTTTATTATCCGGGCCTTGTTCCTGAAATCAGCGAGCTCCTCCTGGCCTTCCCCCTCTACCGGCATACCCTGTACAAGCCTCCACATGACATCGTCCGTTGAGAAATATATATCACCCGAACGAGAAGCTTGGTACATCTCTATCATCGGATTTACATTATCCTCGATATACCTGGCTTTTCTGCCCTCGAGAAGATTTTGACCGAAAGGCAGAAAAACAAGCATTGCCATCGCGGGACCGAGAACGACCGCGTAAAGCATCCACTTATTGTATATGTGCATGTATATGTCTCTGAGTCGGTCCTTAGGTGTCATTATCGCGGCGAAAAGCATAGCTAAACCAGCAAGGGCCACTGTAACCTCAAAGGCAAAGGGCGCGGCAAAAAACGGATACCCCATTGCCTTCATGCCCATTGTGAGCAACCCGAAAGAGGCAACAGCAAACCCCGCTCCCGCGAGACTTATGGCGGGTTTGAAAAACTGGCTTTTCCCAACCTCGTCAAAACGCAGCATCAGGGTATTCCAGATGAGCGGTACCGACGACAGAAAGAGACCGACCACTGCCGCGTCCTTCATGCGCCAGGTAAGACCGTTATACATCAGAAGCATCAAGAACGTCATGGAAGTAAGGAAAAAGGCTAGCGATACCCCCGGCGACTCAAACATAGACCTTCCCACCCTCTCTCTGCGGGCAAACATCTCACGGATATTCGACCTGACCTTTTCTCCGTACCTGGCTCTTGACTCCGGCAGGATCTCTCTCTCATCATGAGATGTCCTTGACCACCAGTTATCCCTTCTTGCCCATATCTGCTCCAGCGTTATTTTGCTCGCCGGGATCATGTGTACAAAATAGAGTACAGCTATCTGCAGGGAGATTACCACCTGCTTCAGGTAGAAATACGGCATCATCCCTATGCCGATCTTTATTCCCATACGTGAGGTAAGCCACAACGCGCTGAGGACTATGCCTGAAACTATCATAGTCACGGCCACCCCTGGAATTATAAGGTTCTTCGCCAAAAGTAAAACGG
>CAZUYM010000188.1:0-2079 GCA_964624805.1 uncultured Planctomycetia bacterium | reverse complement strand
AGATTCCATAGACGGAAACACAGGATGAGGACGTCCTTTTAAAGCCGCAAAGTACAGGCGGCTGAAAGGGCGTTTTTTTGTTTTAAGAGCGTCCCCAAAGCCAAAGAGGTCACCAGAGAGTGTTTTTATTGCTTTTAAACAGGGGAGTGGTAAAATAAAGGTACTATTTTCCCCGCAAAAAAAGGGGACGGTCATGACGCAGAGAAATATGATACTTGAAGGAGGAATAGATATGGGTAAGACAGAAGGTATGGGGATGACAACGGTCGCGGATTATTACGGTGAGAACGTTTTTGGTCTCAAGAACATGCGTAACTATCTGTCGGAGAAGGCATATAAGTCTCTTTTATCCACGATAAAAGAGGGCAAAACCATAGATCCAGCTATAGCGGACGAAGTAGCTGACGCGATGAAGACCTGGGCGGTATCAAAGGGGGCGACTCATTTTACGCACTGGTTCCAGCCTCTTACGGGCGCAACCGCGGAAAAACATGATTCTTTTATTGATCCTGACCGGGACGGCGGGGTCGTACTGAAATTCTCCGGTGGAGAACTTATTAAGGGCGAACCGGATGCTTCCAGTTTTCCTACAGGGGGATTAAGGGCGACTTTTGAGGCACGCGGATATACTGCCTGGGACCCTACTTCTCCCGCCTTTATAAAGGACGGAGACAACGGGGCGACACTTTGTATACCGACGGCTTTCTATTCATATCACGGCGAAGCGCTGGATAAGAAAACGCCGCTTTTAAGGTCGGTGACGGCACTCTCGAAGCAGATAAGCCGCCTGGCAAAACTTTTCGGAATAGATACGAAAGATGAGAGAGCATACGCGACGCTCGGACCGGAGCAGGAGTATTTTCTCATAGACAGGGATTATTACGAAGCGCGTCTGGACCTTATACAGACGGGGAGGACCATATTCGGCAAGGCCCCGGCAAAACATCAGCAGATGGACGATCATTATTTCGGCGCGATAAAGACCAAGGTCCTGGCTTTTATGGATGAGCTTGATCGCGAACTCTGGAAGATGGGGATACCCGCTAAAACGAGGCATAACGAAGTATGTCCGGCACAGTTCGAGATCGCGCCTGTTTATGAGGAGCAGAACCTCGCGATCGATCATAATATGATCACCATGGAGCTCCTAAAGAAAGTCGCGGAAAGGTATGATTTTGTTTGTCTCCTTCATGAAAAACCGTATGCGGGTGTTAACGGTTCGGGAAAACACAACAACTGGTCCGTCGTCGGACCGGACGGCAAGAACTGGCTTTCACCGGGAGAAGATCCCCATGAGAACGCCAAGTTCCTCACAATGATCTGCGCTTTGATGAAAGCTATAGATTCGTACGCGGGGCTTTTGAGGTCGACCGTAGCGACCGCGGGCAATGATCACAGACTGGGTGCTAATGAAGCGCCTCCGGCAATACTTTCGATATTCCTCGGCGATCAGCTGACGGACGTTATAGACCAGATCGAAAAAGGCGGGGCGAAGAGCTCAAAAAAGGCCGCCGCTATAGAAATAGGTGTGGATTCGCTGCCCACTTTGCCGATGGACATGACCGACCGGAACAGGACGAGCCCCTTCGCTTTTACGGGCAACAAGTTCGAGTTCCGTGCCGTAGGGTCCAACCAGAGCTGCGCGGGAGCCAACGTTATTCTGAACACTATAGTAGCTGACGCGATCAGCGATATTTGCGGTGATGTGGAAGCCGCGGTAGCGAAAGGCAAGGACTTCAACGAGGCTTTGCAGGGTGTGCTCCAGAGTATAGTGAAAAAGCACAAAAGGATACTTTTTAACGGCGACAATTACACCGAAGAATGGCATAAAGAGGCCGCCAAAAGAGGGTTGCCGAATCTCAAGAATACGCCGGAAGCCCTTAAGGCGATCAAGGATCCCAAAGTGGTGGAACTTTTCGAAAGGCACAAGGTGCTTTCAAAGACAGAGCTTGTGTCCCGCCATGACATATATGAGGAGCAGTATGAAGCAACTATAGCCATAGAGGCGCAGGTGGCGCAGACTATGGCCAAGACTATGATACTTCCTGTTGCTATAGAGTATCAGGGCATGGTTGCGGG
>CAZUYM010000187.1:0-2138 GCA_964624805.1 uncultured Planctomycetia bacterium | reverse complement strand
TCTTTTTCATGTTTTCTCCGTATTTTTTCATGCAAACTTAATATTTACGTAACCTTTTTTTATGCTATAATATTAGCCGACCTTTCGGTGGGGCAGTAGCTCAGTTGGGAGAGCATCACGTTCGCAACGTGGGGGTCGAGGGTTCGAATCCCTTCTGCTCCACCAGCAGTTTTTGCTTTCAGCAAAAACTGCAGAGCATTTGAGCAATAGAGCATTAGAACATTAACCTTGCTCTCAAATGCGGTCCATTGCTCCAATGTTCTAATGCTCAAAGCTAATACCTCCCTACTTCTGTGACGCCACTTTCCGTTTAAATCCAAATGACAAAATCCAAATCCCAAATGAAATCCAAATGACAAAACCCAAAAGATAGCGTTTTGGGATTTTGGATTTAGCTATTTTTTTGGATTTTGGGCTTAGAATTTTGGATTTGCACTCTGCCTTCTCCTATATCTTTGACGGAACCTTACCGTTCCCTGTTCCCGAAAAGATCTTCACGCATTCCTCCACTGTAGAAAAATGTATATCTACCGTGTCTTTCCTGTCGGCGGCATAACCTCCGGCAAGTGTCACGACCACGGGCACACTAAAATTGAGTGCCTGTGTTAAAACATAATTATCTCTTTCCGCCAGGCCTTCTTTAGACAACGACAGATTCCCCAGCTGGTCATTCTCGTACGGATCCGCCCCGGCAAGATACAATATTATCTCCGGTTTAAAACTGCTTATGATAACCGGGATATTGTCATAAAGATGCTGCAAATATTCCTTGTCACGCGTGTAATCGGCCAGCCCGATATCGAGGTCCCCTTTGGGCTTGTTAAACGGATAATTATTCTGCTGGTGTATTGAGAACGTAAATACCGTTTTATCTCTATCAAAAATGTACGCGGTCCCGTTGCCCTGATGAAGGTCGCAGTCTATGACCAGCGCCCGCTCTATAAGTTTTTCCTTCTGCAAAACCTTCACACTTACCGCGATGTCATTAAACACGCAAAAACCTTCTCCGTGGTCTGGGAACGCGTGATGAAACCCCCCTCCCAGATGAACCGCCGCCCCTCTTCCAAGAGCCAGCCTGGACGCGGTGATCGTGCCTCCGCAACAGGTAAAAGCCGCTTTTGCCAGAGCTCCGGAAAACGGCATCTCCATCTTCATAGCTTCTTCGACCGACATCGTGCCTGAACTTACCTTACTCACATATTCGCCGTCATGCACGGCGACAACTTCTTCCTCTGTTGCCGGCGCGGGATCCACCCATTCCACCTTTCCCGCCATATACTCGTCCGAATCTATTCTCTCTTTAATGATCCTGTATTTAGATGTAGGAAAAACGTGAGCGCCGATATCGACGTAATACTCCTCCGAGTAAACAACAGGTATTTTTCTCAAATCTCCCATAAGACCGGTCTCCACACCACTTAAGCGCTCTACACTCTACTGTGACCCGCCCATAGCGGTTCACGACAGTTCGCCGACAAACGACTCAACGGCTTTTTTCATTAATTGCCAGTCTTCCTTAGAATGTATACCGAACTTCTGTTTACGCTTCCAGACGTTATCCTTCTTCTGCCACAGATAAAAGCATATCTGCTTTTTCGCGTAGCTTTCAAGAAGGACCACCGCGGCCCACCAGCCGAACTTCTTGTTTATGGTCTGACAATTAAGGACTCTCAGGGGTTCTTTTATCGGCACTCTCTCTTCAACACCATCCCCCGTGTCCACGATCTGGGTCCCTTCATCTTTAGTGGTATCCGTATCTTTTGATATATCCTGCGTCATTGCGCCCCTCCCGGGTATTTGAGTTTCACTTTATATTCCGGGCCGTCCCCTTCCAGAACAACATGCCCTTCTCTTGCCAGCCACCCTACGCTCATCAGTACCAGGTCCCGTTCCACTCCCAGCTTAGCAACAATACCGTCAAGGTCGGCGACCCTGTCGTTCTTTTCCAGATAATCCCATATTTCACCGGCTATTAACCCTATCCTGGTTATCATTTCCTGCCTCCTCTGTCTAGATCACATTCTCTTTTCTGAGCCTCTGATTATAGCTTTTGCATCTCGGGCATTTTGATATATCCTCATGCATACTGTCTATATACGTGTTCGCGCAGATAGAACAGTGCCATATATATTTTTCAT
>CAZUYM010000186.1:0-2290 GCA_964624805.1 uncultured Planctomycetia bacterium | reverse complement strand
GATAATCAGGAGTGGGAGGGGTTAAGTACCGGGTATCGAGTACCGGGTATCGGGTATTGAGTATTGAGTATCGGGTATTGAGTATTGGGTTATCAGGGGATTGGGGAATCAGGGACAGCGTGAATTATAAACTGTGAACAGAGTTAAGGAAAAAGGAAAAAGTAAAAGGGAAAAGAGACAGGAAATCGGGATATCAGGAGACCAGGGACTAGGGGATCAGGATATCGGATTATCGGGGACAGTTTCCAGGAACACGTTGTAGAGTTACGGCTATCGAATCGTCTGTCGTTAGAAGGTGACGGTTTAGTCCCAACCGTAAACCCTTTAACGATTCCAAAGACGTAACCGATTAACGAAATACTAAATACGATATACTAAATACTAAATCTAGGAGGAACAATGAACATACTCGCAATAGGTGCTCATCCGGACGATATAGAATACGGCTGCGGAGGAACGCTGCTCAAACTGAAAAAAGAACAGAATGACGAAATATTTTTGTTTGTGGCAACGAACGGAGGTTTCGCAGGCAGCGCCGATGTGCGCATGAAAGAGCAGGAAGAGGCCGTAAAAAAACTTGGCGCGAAGAAATTGTTTTGGGGCGGTTTTACCGATACAAAACTGGTAGTGGGGCACGAGCTTATTGACAGTATAGAAAAAGTCGTGCAAGAGGTCGACCCTGAAGTCATTTTTGTAAACTATTCAGAAGATGATCATCAGGACCACAGGGCTCTTGCCGAGAGCGCTGTCGTGGCGTCCAGGTACAGTCGGAAAGTCTTGTTTTATGAGGATTATACGTGCAAAAAATATGACCCGGATGTTTTTGTTGATATTGGCAGTGTTCTGGATGAGAAAGTGGAACTTTTGAAATGCCACAAGTCGCAGGTTGAAAGGGATTATCCTACAGGACTTGATATGGTCGAAAGCGTGAAAGCGGTCGCTAATTTCCGCGGATTCCAGGCGAAAGTCAAGTATGCCGAAGGGTTTAAGTCGTTGAGGTATTTGTTGGATAAGGTGTAGAAAGAGATGTTAGGATACAGATCTTAAGGAAAAAGTAAAAAGGAAAACAAGGAGCCCTAAACCAGAACAAGTTCGGTTCAGGGTAAACTTCGCGACGCAGGATCCGCAAGCCGTAGGCGCAGCGAAAAGATATCGGAGGGGTCTGTATATCCAACAAGAAACCTATCCTTTTTCCTTTATCCTTTTTACTTTTTACTTCTATTTTCACAAGGAGACCACATGATCACAATTATTCCCCATTCCCGTCCCACGCTTGGTGAAGAAGAGGCAAAGGCCGCTTCAGATGTGATAAAAAGCGGATATATAGCCCAGGGGGAGAAGACAAGAGTTTTTGAAGAGGAGCTGGCCCGGTTCGTGGGAGTTAAAGGCGCCGTATGCGTTAATTCAGGCACTTCAGCGCTTCACTTGGGGCTTATCGCTATGGGGCTCTCTTCCGGAGACGAAGTTATCCTGCCTGCTTTTGTATGCAGCGCGCCTCTAAACGCGATATATCATGCCGGAGGTGAGCCGAGGCTTTGCGATATAGAGACGGAAAGTTTCAATATATCCATTGAGGGCGTTCGGGATAAACGTTCGGAAAACACGAAGGCTGTTATAGTACCGCATATGTTCGGCAGTCCCGCCGATCTTGAGAAAATTGAAGAACTCGGAGTTCCTGTTATAGAGGATTGCGCGCATTCAGTAGGGGCGATGTACGGTGACCGGAAAATCGGTAGTATAGGGGCTTTCAGTATCTTGTCTTTCTATGCCAATAAAATGATGGCTTGTGGGGAAGGGGGAGCGGTGTTGTCCGATGACGAAAATCTCCTGGCAGAAGTACGTGATCTGCGTGACTATGACGAAAAGAGCAATTACAAGGTTCGCTACAATTACACTATGACCGATATACAGGCTGCGGTGGGCCTGGAGCAGATCAAAAAACTTCCCGGTATGCTGGCTAAGAGGAAAGAAATCGCGGCCCGTTACGACAAAGCTTTTTCTTCCGAGGGCATTGTCCTTCCAAAAGGGGAATTCGATCACGTTTATTACAGATACGTAGTGAAAACCGATAAAGATGTGGATGATATCATATCCCGCGCCGGAGAAAAAGGCGTGACCTGTGCCCGGCCGGTGTTCCGTCCTCTTCACAGATATCTTGAGATGCGGTCCGGGTTCCGCAATACCGACGAGGCATATTCGACGAGCCTGTCTATACCGATATATCCGTCGCTTACCGATGAAGAGATCGAGAAGGTGATTGCGGTGGTGTCGGGAGCGCTATCGGCATAGA
>CAZUYM010000185.1:0-2297 GCA_964624805.1 uncultured Planctomycetia bacterium | reverse complement strand
AGTTCAGACGTGTGCTCTTCCGATCTAGCTTTAGCGAACATGGCCAGGTTCCGCGATACGGCTGCTTGCCCTGCTTCATGTAAAGTCTCCGGTTTTAGCCCGGAAGGTACCCCCGCGAAAACAGGCTGTAATACCACAGGATAAAAAGAAGAAAGTGTAAATTCGTTGGCAAGGTGATGTATAAAAGTCGTAACTGCGAAGAATGTGATAAGTACCGGAAAACTTGTAGTTTGAAGCGCGCCTAAAGAAAAAATCGCGTTCATGCCGGCAATAGACGCTATAGAAGATACCGGAGGAGCGTTCGGCATGTTCTTTGTCCTTAGAAAATGTGCCCCAAAGAAAGATCCCCACGCGGCAAGAACAACACCTGTATCACTCAGACCCGGTATGATCGAAAAACCAAGAGTTAACGTCCAGAATACGAGCTGCTCGATCCAGGCCTGGTGTTTCAGGGAGATATCGCGTTTATTCAGGATATGCCGTATTGCCGGTATCATGCCCGCGCCTGTCATCTCATTCTTAGGCGCTTTTTTAACGCGCCGTTCAAGTCTTACCCCCTTGTCCGTTACATTATAAACTCCGTTTTCCGTGCTTATCGCGCCCGTTTCCTCGTTCCTATTCATGGACTCCAGATAACTTTTCAGTTCTTCCGGCTTTACCGGATCAAAATCCATGGCCGCTCGGCGGGCGGGAGAAATACCTTCCTGCATCTCTCTATAATTCCACACCATCTGCTCGATAGCCTTTTGCATATTCTCTCCGGACCTCTGCGTCTGGTCGTACCAGTATACGAACATATCGTCAAGTTCAGCGAGAGAAGCTGCATCAAACAGCGCCTGAAGCGCCAGATCATACTCTCCGCTTGAGATCAGGTCTCTGTATGGGCCGGTCTTTTTAGTAAGAATAGCCACGTACGGCCGGGATTTGTTCCCGGTTACCCTCGGCATAAGCACAAGGTAAGATAATCCTTTTTCCTTCATTATCCCGGTTAGGCCTTCCGTATGATGTCCTCCGGATATAAGAGCGGCTACCTGCCGTCCCTCTTTACGCATGGCCGAAACAGTGTTCGTAAGCATAGCCTGGTTACGCTTCTCTGCCAGGCGGTAAAAATTTAAAGCTTCTTTCGCGTCCCGGAATACGTTCCCAAGGCGTTCTTCCATATCTTCTGCCGGCGAATACTCAGAATATTCTTCCGCGGAGACCCCCTCAAGGTCCAGAGTTAATGCGTCCAGGTCTTCTCTGGAAAGTTCTATCCTAAAAAGAGACATTATGAGTTCAAGTGTCCTGGTACGCCTGTAAAGTTCCTTCTCTTCGTCGGAAGAAAACGATCTTTCAAGAAGTTCTTTTTCAGACTGACCAAGTTCCCTGGAAAGGCCTATAACATTCAGCTTTCTGTAATCTGTCGCGTATCTGGAAAATTTACAAAGTTCCGTAAAAGTAGCTGTTTCTATTCCCTTTTCCGCCGCGAAATCTAGAAGCCACTTGTGGTATTCTGCCTGGTCGATCTCGCCTTTCTCAAAAGAGATCGATCTTAATACAAGTTCTTCCAGAGCTTCCTTATTAAGGTCCGCCATAAGCAGATCTATAAGGGCTTTTCTCTCTTCTGTAGCTTTATCGAAATCTATACTTTTTTCCAGGCTTATAGATTCGGTAAAACTGTTTATATTCACACAGTCTTCCGTACTCACGCCTGCTGACTCGCATGCGCCCTTCAGGAAATCCCAATACACATCAAAGGTTATCTTGTCGTTCTGGTGAAGACGCGCTTTATAGACCAGTTTCATCAGACCGTCAGAATAAATTTCTTTTTCCCGCTCTTTGAGCTCATCCAAAAGAGAATTAATAACTTCTATATTAGCCCGGTTCCCAGCATGTATCTCGCGGAACACTTTTATATTCTCCTGATAAAGATCGTTATCCTCTACACCATATATAGCCACATCCTTGTCAGTTGTCGCGGCAAAAAATTCACCCGCGGATATCCTGCCCTCTTCCATCAGGTACCCGGCTGTCCTGTCCCGAATATCACTGTCCGGCATACTCTTGAGTATAGACGTGTCAAGATACCCGTGCCCGCCTTCAACCGCGACCACATTCATGTTAAAATTATTCATCAGTTCTTCGAGTATCTCTACTATTGAATACTGCGCGGAAAGAGAGGAATGGCAATCCTGGATATTTATGATAGTTTCCCTGCCGCCTGAGATCTGAATAGTCTCGGTCTGGGCAAGTTCTTCGGATATATTGATCGGCTCAGCCAGAGGAAGTCCATGCTCCCGCGAGCCAATAGGCGCGGT
>CAZUYM010000184.1:0-2365 GCA_964624805.1 uncultured Planctomycetia bacterium | reverse complement strand
GAAGGACGCCCGGAGGCCCAAATTTTCAAAGTGGCTGGCGGGCAAGGGTTCGAACCTTGACAAGCAGCTCCAAAAGCTGCGGTGCTACCATTACACTACCCGCCATCATGTTGGCGTTTAATCGCGCGCCGCTGCAGCCGGACATTATGCTTTCTCTACAGCGCTATGTCCTTCGATTCGTCTATAGGCTCCGGAGCTGAAACCGGCTTTGGTGGCTCCTCTTCCTTCTGTTCTTCCTGTGGCATAAGGTCTATATCCTCTCCCGCTGTCGGTTCAAGCTCAGAACTGACCACAGGCTGAGACTCCTGATCCCTGTCATACGCCCTCAAGATCTCTTCCTGGATATATACTCGGCACTCCTGTGAGATCGGATGAGCTATATCCATATGGCTCCCCTGTCTTTCTTCCCCCGGGTCTTCCGTCACCTGCTGCGTTGGGAGCTGCGCTCCGCATTGGTTACAAAACCTGCTGCCCCGTACGTTCTTAAACCTGCATTTGGGACAATTATCCATGGCTTTTCTTGAAGGCATCGCCACAAAAAGCCCGTGATTCCCCTGTATTATTTTTACGTTGCGCACAACAAACCAATCATCAAAAGTCATGGTCGCAAACGCTTTTAGTTTACCGTCTTTGCTTTCTGTAGGAAAGATCCTGACCTCGGTGATCTTCATGTTCCTCTCCTTATTTCGAGCTGCATGCCATATATCAAAACTAACATCAGATATAACAGAATATTAATTTTACACCCATCTTAGTACGTCCTGGCTACCAGCACCTGCCAGCCCTCTGGGGCCGGAAAGACCTTTTTAAGTTTTTCAGCAGCTTCGCCGATCTTATCCCCTTCGAAGATGCCAAAAACCGTGGGGCCGCTTCCCGATAAAAGTGACCCTTTAGAGCCCGCTTTTTTCAGCTCGGAAAAGACCTTCTCCAGGACCGGAAAATCTCGTAATACAAGTGTTTGCAAATCGTTATGAAGATTTTCCGCAAGCCCTCCTAAGTCCCTATCTTTTAGAAAAGCGGTGAACATTCTATCAACACCCTTTTTCTTTGTCAAGGTAAAAGCAGATATATTATTATATACCTCTTTCGTTGAGACTTCAAAGGGCGGATTTACCAAAATATGCCCTATTTCTAACTGGCTTTCAAGCGTTTCAAGAACATCCCCCCGGCGCCTTCCAATGGCAAATCGGCAATCTGTCAAAAAAAACGCTATATCCGCACCGAGGCTCTGCCCTATTGTCATAAGCTCTTTATCTTCAAGGGGATACCCAGATAGCTCATTAAGTCCCCTAAGCAGCGACGCCGCATCTGAAGAGCCTCCCCCAAGGCCCGCAGCCACGGGGATATTTTTTTTAAGGTCTATCGTAAATGAGGCCTTTTTTGAAGTTTTTTCATTGAAGGCGCGCACAATGTTGTCCAACAGGCTGCCCTCACCCGTAGGTATACCGGGATCCGAACAGGTTATCCTGGTCGTCCCCTGGGCAAATTCGACGGAGATCTCATCACAAATGGAGATCCTTTCGAATAAAGTCTCTATTTCGTGAAATCCGTCGTCCCGTTCACACAGTACGTTCAGATACAGATTGATCTTGGCAGGTGCGGTTATCTTCATGATGCAGTTCCCGGGTCTTCCCGCGTTATTCGCGCATATACATTGTTACTTGCCGCTCTTCCTGGCTATCAACAGTTCTGCTTCGCTGACAATATCGTTATCGGTCAGATTAAAATGTTTAAACAGTTCCGCGGGTTCTCCGCTTTCTCCGAATTCGCCCTGCACACCCATCAGCTTCATCGGTACCGGGTATTCTTGTACCAGGACCTCCGCGACAGCGCTTCCGAGCCCGCCATAAACAGTGTGCTCCTCGACCGTCAAAACGGCTCCCGTTTCCCTGGCCGCCTTTATTATGGCGTCTTTGTCTATCGGCTTCGGCGTATGCAGATTGATCACCCTTGCCTGTAATTTTTTTCCGCGCAGTTTTTTCTCAGCTTCCAGGGCTTTGCTGACCATATGTCCGCACGCAATAATGGCGATATCGTCCCCTTCAGTAAGAGTGCTGGCTACACCTATCTTAAATGGCGTCTTGCTCTCAAGAAACGGGACTTTTTCTCTTCCAAGCCTCAGGTAAACGGGGCCCGGGATATCTACCGCCTGCTTCGTCGCCAGATAGGCTTCCTCTGAATCAGCGGGAACAACTACAGTCATGTTTGGGATTATCCGCATCAGAGCTATCTCTTCCAGCGCCTGATGTGTAGCGCCATCGCCTCCCACAGAAATGCCGCCGTGGCTTCCGGCAATGTTCACATTTAGATTCATATATGCCACCGAGACCCTTACCTGGTCCCAGGCCCGGCCGCTCGCGAAAGA
>CAZUYM010000183.1:0-2366 GCA_964624805.1 uncultured Planctomycetia bacterium | reverse complement strand
GCCAGTATTCCGGAGAAAAAAGAGACGGTATGTATCGTACGTTTTGAAGATATCTATCCTCGACGATGGCCTCCTGGTCATCCCAGATAAAGGAATTTCCCAGAGAATTGGAGAATATGCCCGCGCATACCAGGATGAGGAGGCATAAAGAAATGATATGAATGCGCATATTGCTGTCAGCGTTTATCATGAAAAGTTTTCTCCGTTCTGTAGGGGGCCAGCAGTGCCAGGTATCCGGGGTCTGTGCGCCCCAGTTCAGAGGCTTTATCGCAATAATAGGCGGCCTTATCGTAGCTTTTAAGTCGGAAATAGATAATAGAAAGTTCCAGATACGCATCGGCAAAACCGGGGTTATTTATAATAGCGTTTTTCAGAAGCTGTATTCTTTTATCGGGCATGCCGAGGCGTTTATATGCGATGCTAAGGTTTCCGTACGCAGCCGTATCTTTCGGATCAAGTTCTATGGCTTTTTCATAAGCTTCTGCCGCAGCGGAGAAACTGTCGGATTCGAAATAGGCGTTACCGAGGTTGAAATACACATCCGGAGCCGAGGGAGCTATTTTCAGAGATCTTCTATAAGCATTGATCGCCGCGGGATAATCTCCGAGCGAACGGTACGCATTTCCCATATTGTTGTAGGCGGAAGCGTTATCCGGGTCGAGAGCAATAGCTTTCTCGTATTGAAAAATGGCATTTTTTGCCTCGCCTGTTGCAGCAAGAACCACTCCCAGATTTACCATGGTCCTTGGGCTGTCGGGGTGTCTCTCAAGCGCACGGCGGAATGCTGATATAGCTTTCTGAAACGAACCCATATCGTAATAGGTATTTCCGAGATTGTCGTACGCGGGATAACCTTTTACGGGACGCGAATAGAGATCAGACGGTTTTTCGTGAAGAGAAATAGCTTTTTTGTAAAAAAGTATGGCACCTTCTGTGTCTCCGGACTGCCTGTAAGTGTTTGCCAGGTTGTAATTGGCGCGGGCTGAAGCAGGCGAGGCCTTTACTGTTTCGGACCATAAGGTCAAGGGATCTTTCCAGTCCCGGTTGCGGGAGATAGTAGTCAGGGAAAAGGACAGAAAAATACCTAAGGTTATGACAATGGAGGCGCTTTTAAATATTTTCCGGAAAACTTCAGAAGAGCCTGCCGCGCTAAGTTTGAGGATGACCAGACCTAGCAACATACAGTACCCGACGGAAGGAATGTAAAGGCGCTGTTCCGCTATCGGTCTGCCTGCCAGAAAAATAATATTTGAAAAAGGCAAGAGCGTCAAAAGAACCCAAAAAAGAGAGAAAAAAGCGAGACGGTAACGCCTGAAAGACCAGAATGCAAAGAGCAGAAGGATGGCCGTTCCCGAAGAGAGGAGGACCGCGGTCTCAGAGAAAGACAATGGTATGCTTATCAGGTGTTCAGATGTAAGGGCGAAGGGGAAGACCAGCAAATATAGATAGTACCCCATAGTTTTCAGCACGAGAAGAAAATGCGAGTATGCTAACAGTCCCGTTCCCACATCACCATTAGGCACCAGCATTCCAAGGATGAATATCTTAAAAGAGAGAAAAAGCATTGTAACCATCCAGAAGGGGACGGTCCGGGCCACATTTTTTATAAGATCCTCCCGCGGGCGGAAACTGAACACGTAGAGAAGGAGAATAAGCGGCAGGGTTATGGCCGTTTCCTTAGAGGCCAGAGAAAGAGCGAAGCATGTCAGGGCTCCGAGGTAAAACCCGATATTAACCAGGGCATTCTTCCCCCTCAGGCAGGAGGCGAACATAAATAAAGAGGAGAGGAAGAAGAAAGATGCCAGGAGGTCTGTCCGGTTCTTTATCCAGGCAATAGATTCTACATGTACCGGATGAGCCGCGAAAAGAACCGCGGATAGAAAGGCCAGCAAAATCAAAGGGGACTGTTTTTCTTCAGAAAGGGGATCTTTCCCGGAGAGCGCCCCGCCCAGCATCAGAACGAGCAAATATACCAGAAGCACATTGAGAGCGTGCAGCAACAAGTTGGTTGCATGATACCCGGCAGGGGACAGTCCCCATAAAGCGTGGTCCACCGCGAAGGTAAAGGTGCTTACGGGACGGTATTCTCCTGATGCGCCCGAAGGAGGGTTGAGCCAGTAGCTGACGGAAAATATTCTGGGTACATATTTAAGGCTGTGCACCGAGGTATCTTTTACAATAAGATCCTGGTCATCCCAGACAAAGGAGTTCTGCAGGGTGTTAATGAAAAGCGCCGTCGTCAACATCAGCAACAGAACAACATTGAGAGTATGTTTTTTCAGGGTATTATTCATGATAAGCCACAAAATCCTCATCTTTTGTAGAAATATTTTCCTGACGGAAAGCCATATCAAGAAGACCCCGGA
>CAZUYM010000182.1:0-2501 GCA_964624805.1 uncultured Planctomycetia bacterium | reverse complement strand
ACCCTTGAAAATAAGTAAATAATTATTATACTTATAGACAAACAGGTGGAAGATAAGTACGCCTACTGAAAAAAATATATACATATATATATAATAGGGGATGAGGGTCTAGACCTATGAGCGCAGCATGTGCAAATAATAACGTAAAATTACTCGTTGTTGATGATGAGAAAGAAATCCGAGACATCCTTGTTGAGTATTTTGGGAAGAAGGATTTCATTGTAGATACTGCCGCGACCGGACAGAAGGCCATAGAAAAACTGGATTCCTTCAAACCGAATATCGTTCTACTTGACATAAAACTGCCTGACATAGACGGCATGCAGGTCTTGAGGTATATCCTGTTCAAAAAAATGAATGTAGGTGTCATTTTTACGACCGGAGATCTCGGATACAGCCAGGACATAGAGCTCTTAGGATGCGCGTATGACTATGTTACTAAACCGTTTGATATGAAGTACTTAAATATTGTGGTGTTATCCAAGGTAATCCTTCTCCATGAAGAAAATGGCAAAAATGTTTGTAAAAGCGAGTCAGAATGAACATGCTGAAAATCTTCACATTTGCTTTTTTTGTATCGCTTTTATTTAGCTGGGTAGCTATAAAAGGAGCCAGAAGGGCGAACATAATGGACATGCCCACGAGTGATAGAAAGGTACATAAAAAACCGGTTCCTCTTTTGGGCGGGGTGGCCGTCTTTGCCGCTTATGCTGCCGCGCTATTTCTTAATTTTCATTTCTCATGGCAACTCAAAGGGATAGTCATAGCGTCTTTTATTGTAATGCTTTCAGGGTTGATGGACGATGTGAAAGACCTGCCTGCTACGGCAAGGCTCGTGGTCCAGCTGGTCTGCTCATTCATAGTGATATATTTCGGGGTGCAGCTGAACATCGTTCCCCGCAGTGTTCCTTTTTTTCAATATCTTAACATTGCTATTACCATACTCTGGATAGTGGGCATAACCAATGCCATGAATTTTATGGACGGTCTTGACGGTCTGGCGGCGGGGCTTGCGGTTATAGCCTCCGGAGCGTTTTGTATAGTCGCATACAAGACACAACAATCGTATTTTATGTATCTCAATATAGCGCTTTGCGGTGCATGCGCCGGGTTCCTGGTACTGAATTTTCGTCCCGCCAAAATATTTCTTGGTGACGCGGGAAGCAGTTTTCTGGGTTTTACTCTCGCCGCGCTTGCGATAAAGGGAGAATGGGCGGAGTATAAGCCGGTAGTCGCGCTCAGCATACCGGTTTTGATACTGGCAGTACTGATCTTTGACATGATATATATATCGATAGCGCGCATATATCAGGGAAAAGTCAGGAATTTTAAGGAATGGCTGGAATACACCGGGAAAGATCATCTGCACCACCGGCTTATGGGGTTCGGTTTTACCCAGGCGCAGGCGGTCCTTTTTATCTATCTCATAAGTATGACATTCGCTGTTGGGGCTCTTGTCCTGAAAGACGCGGTAATATTTCAGGCGGTACTGCTTGTTTTCCAGGGAGCTCTTATCCTTATGATGGTGGCTATTCTTATGATAGTAGGACGTGAAAATGTGCAGAAAGAACGTATGCAGATCATCCTGTCGGGGGACGAACATAACCTGTAAAGGGCGGAGATCATGGATTTTTTAGACTATTGGGGATTAAAAGAAAAACCATTTGAGAATGTGGGAGACCCGAAGTTCTTTTTCTATTCTCCCACACACAAGGAGGCCCTGGTCCGTCTGATATACGTGATAAGGGAAGCCAAGGCGGGGGCTCTTATGGCGGGAGACTACGGGACAGGAAAGACGACGATAGCCAATGAGCTCTTGTTCGAGATAAATGAGAGCAATGAGTACGAGAGCGTATACATAAAGAATCCGCTCCTGAGTCCTCCGGAACTTTTGCAAGATATAGCATATCAGCTTAACGTAGGTCAGGACGTGGAGACCAGGCTTGAGCTCAGGCGGAAGATAGAAGAGAAGATGAAAAGGATAGCATCGGACGGGAAACATACGGTCATAATAGTCGATGAAGCGCATCTTATGAGCCGGAAGGATGTTTTGGAGGAACTCCGCCTTATGATGAACATCAACGCTGACAGGAAGTTTCTGGCAACGATAATAATGATGGGACAGCTTGAACTACGGGAAATAATAAACTCAATGCCGCAGTTCAAACAGAGATTTGCCATGTTCTATGTGCTCAAACAGCTGGATCTTGACCAGACTATAAAGTACGTTGAACACAGGCTTGATATCGCGGGTGCAACCAGGCCGATCTTCGATGACGAGGCCCGTCAGCTTATATATGATTCGTCTGAAGGAAGGCCGAGGCAGATAAACAATATATGCGATATGGCTCTTCTTGTCGGATACATGAAAAGATCAGAGGGAATAGACGTGGAACTGGTGAGAGATGTCGTGAAGGATCTTGGAGGGGACATCTGATATGGTAGATTTTCAAAAGTGTATTGAGGCTGCGGAAAGACTGGGGGATTCGCACCGCCGGGGT
>CAZUYM010000181.1:0-2542 GCA_964624805.1 uncultured Planctomycetia bacterium | reverse complement strand
CATTTGATCCCGGATATCCGCTACCGCGGATTCCGGGATGACGTTTTTGATTCCCTCGTTCACGGGAATGACGTCTTTTTTGACACCCTATGCTGCATATACTACATAGTTTCCCGGATTTCACCGGAATCCGTCATATAATCTCCATCATCATCGACCTCTTCTATCTGGCCGGAATCCGTCATTATCTCACCGTCAGAAACCTCCCCTACCTCTCCCGAATCGGTCATATACTCATCATCATCCGCGAAGCCAGTGGGGCAGGCCATCAGGATACCGATGATCAGTACTGCTGATATAATGGTTTTTAGCATGAGAACCTCCTTGCTTTGTATGTAGGGTATTTTACCCCGGAATGGTCGACTTGTAAATAAGAGGTTGATAGTAACCAGCTCGCCAATCTGATTTCAGATTGTAGATTTCATATTGCAGATATAGTCGCGGGAAGACAGGAAAGTTCCAATTACTATCTGACATCTGATATCTAACGCTTTTACACCCTAGTGCTCCCCGTTCTCTTCAGGTGGGAACAAAAAAAAGGCCCGCCAACATAAAGTTGACAGGCCTTTTTTGTTTTTTCTGGTTCTTACATTTTTACTACGTTGACGGCTTCTTCGCCCTTCTGGCCCTGCTGAATATCAAATTCAACAGCCTGACCTTCGTCTAAAGACTTGTAGCCTTCGCCCTGTATCGCGCTATGATGACAAAATACATCATTGCCCGATTCGGGAGTAATAAATCCATAACCCTTCTGGTTATTGAACCATTTTACTGTTCCTTTTACCATTACTCTTACCTCCTTTTTACACAAAATTATAGCAAATATACGGTAGTTATAAAAAAACCACAAGGCATATATCTCTAACCTTGTGGTCTAAGACTTCTATTCCTTATTTCTACCTCACACATAAGTGGTATTATTTGCTACCTATGTACCTACTATTGTACTATATTTTCTTATTTTGTCAATAAAATTATCGGCTAACTGCAAAGTCTTGCATTTTTGATAAAAATGTCACTCTTTTCCCAAAACAGACCCCACGAGACCGCCGACACACATTCCCAGGAGCACTGCTGTAACCTTATCGTTCATCAAGAGGCACGTCCCACCCGTGAGATGGCACAGATAATTAGCGCCAAATCCTATCGCTGCGCCTATCGCCGCTCCTATCAGTATACGTTTTATCATTTTTCCCGCTCGGACTGGCAACCCATACAATACTTAGCATATGGTACTGCCATAAGTCTCTCCAACTTTATATCCGTGCCGCAATCAGAACATTTCCCATAAGTACCCTCGGCGATCCTCCCAAGAGCATCCTCTACGAGATTGATCTCTTTTTTTTCCAGGCGCTCTTCTTCCTCTATAACTTCATCCTCTTCCCTCATAGACAACGCGTCCGAAGAATTCTGGCTCATGCCTTCCTTCAGCTCGTCAGTATGCGCCTTAAGCTCGCCGCCAAGGTCCCCGTGAAGTACTTTAAGTTTTTCTTCCAGTTCCTTTATGATCTTTTGATCCACTGATACCCCCTCCGTTAATCTGTCTCCTTATATCTTTCTTCTAAAGTCCTGTTTATTTCTTTGATCTTCACTCCCGCTTTCTCATATGTCTTTATCTGCTCTTTACCCGTCACATACTCGACTACTCCCGGTTCGTCGGATCCTTGATCCGCGCACCCGCACGCCAGGAGCAAAAAAGAACATACAGCTAAAATAGCAGCAGAGTATCTGTTCATATTATATTTTTCGAGGTATTAACGAGTATAGTCTGCATCCCACGCAGTATCCAAAGAAAGATTCAAAAGAAGCAAATACGGCTATCATTATGCTCACAGTGTATGCTGCGGTCATAAGATCCATAACATAAAATATCAAGATGAGAACGCAGCATACAAATCCGATCCTGGCAGCGAACAACTTCGGGCCGGCATTGACCGGGGAAGGTTCCAATTTAAGCGCCCTCGACACCCTTCTACTGAGCGCGGACACGGGACTTCCTTTGCCTTTGATAAAAGCACGCAGAAAGAAATCGATCGTAATAATAAATATGATCCATTTCCATGACGTGAAGATGAAAGCCAGCATCAGGATAAGCGTGAAAAAAGCGTTTATCCGCACTATTTTTTCATCTACACTAAAATTCTCCATGGGGCATGATCTTGCCATCTGACTGCACTTTCTTTCTGCCTGGTTTATACCCCTGGGCTGATCGTGTTGAACATCTCTACAGCCTGGTCGCGATCCATATCGCTGAGGATGGTTATTTTATTTATTCTTCCTGAAAAGAAATAAAGTATCATGTAATCCGATTCGCCTATCTCATAAAGCGACCTCTTTTTCGGTATAGGCCAGAACTTGTCTTTCATCTCCTGCACCAACAAGGGATCTCCGAATCTCTGATTCACAGTCTTCTCGTACATACCGTGTTTGATCTCTATCTTCTTCGGCGCTTCTGTTTCCTCCGCGCGGGCGGGGGCGTTAAAAAGCACCATACACGCCAGGATGAAAACACAAATTGTTATTTTTATCTTCATTGTCTCCT
>CAZUYM010000180.1:0-2548 GCA_964624805.1 uncultured Planctomycetia bacterium | reverse complement strand
ATTACAAATGAAATCCAAATGACAAAACCCAAAAGTAGCGTTTCTTTTGAATTTTAGATTTTTGGGATTCTTTTGGATTTTGGGCTTAGGATCTTGGATTTAATCGGCAACTGATCCCTGATGACTGATTACTGATCACTAGTAAAGCCCCAGGTCGCGCAGTCTCTAAATCCAAATGTCAAAATCCAAATTACAAATGAAATCCAAATGACAAAACCCAAAAGTAGCGTTTCTTTTGAATTTTGGATTTTTGGGATTTTTTTGGATTTTGGGCTTAGGATCTTGGATTTAATCGGCAACTGATCTCTGATTATTAGTAAAGCCCCAGATCGCGCAGCCTCTCATCGGAAATGCCAAAATGGTGCGCGAGTTCATGACGAACGGTATGCGTTACTCTATGAACTACTTCCTCATCAGTTTTGCATATCCTTTCGATATTCTTCTGGAATATAGATACTTTATCAGGCATGACCATGCCATAATGATGACCGCGTCGGGAACGCGGTACCCCCTGGTACAACCCAAGTAGAGTACGTCGGTCCTTTGAGCCCACCGCTCCGGACTGTTCCCGTGTAGGTTCAGACTCCACCACCACGTCAATGTTCTCAAGTTTGTCTTTAAACTTTCGTGGAAGGTCTTCAAGCGCTTTCTGGACAAGCGCCAGGAATTTCTCTCGTTCCATCTGATCGCTTTTAAGGTAAGTTATCCTGAAAAAAGATCGCCGTCGGAGCCCTTTTCCTCTTCCGGTTCGGTAACCGGAACGGCGGAAGGGACATCCCCGCGATCCTCGTCTTCGGGTCTTTTTATATAATATTTTCTGTTCTTTATCGTAACGTAATGGCTCCAGTCCTTGCCCTCTTCCGCCTGCGCGACCTGTATCTCTTTGATAGCGTTAGCCTGGGAAACAAGCTCGTCTGCGTGATATATAATGGTCGCCTCCAGCGTCTTAGGCAGGACCGGTGACTGCTGCTCGTACTTGCCGTGATGACTGAGAACTATATGCTCTACTCGTATCCTGAGATCAGACGGAAACCCGTCGATAGATTCTATCTTTTTTATCAGTATCTTATACCCGATCGCGATATGCCCCACCAGTCCGCCCTCGACCGTGTATTCCATTTTTTTAGGGTCAAGCTCACAGACCTTGCCGATGTCATGCATGAACCCGCCAAAAAGAGCGATATCCCTGTCTGCCTCAGGGTACAGCTCACACACTCTGTCAGCTATGCACATAACTTCATACGTATGCTCTAAAAGCCCGCCTACATAGGCGTTATGCCAGCTTTTGCCTCCCACGCCTTCAAGAAACGCCGCCATGAGTTCTTCATCCTGCGTAAAACTGTCCGCCAAAACGCGTATCCATCGGTTCTTTATGGTACTCAAATATTCAAGAACGCTGGCATATATCTGGTCCCTGTTCTCTACGACCCTGACCATGTCCTCGTACCTAAAAGCTCTCTCATCAGCTTTAGACATCATATGTATCTTAAGCTGTTTATCCTCTCGGAATTTTTCAACTATCCCTTCTACCCGGACCACATCTCCGGTATCAGCCACGCCGTTGAATTCTTCGGCATTGTCCCACACTCTGCCCTCAATCTTTCCTGTCTTATCAGAGAGTCCCAACTCCATGTACTGTTTATCGTATTTCGTAAGCTTCAGGTTCTTCTTTCTGAGCAGAAAAAAAGAATCGATCTTTTCTTTATCCTTAAAGTCAGCTATATATTTTTTATCCATTTTTCCTCTTAATTGTATATTCTACCGCTCGGATATCTGGAATATCGCGTTCAAGGCAAACAGGTTTGGCAACATTTTTACCCTGCCTTTTCCGGAAAGAAAGACTTTCTTTTCGACCCTGAATGCCGACACATCACAGAATGTCTGAAAGTCCTTGATGCTCAGAAAATGAAGATTAGGCGTGTCATACCAGGAATACGGCAGCGACGGCATTACCGGCACGTGCCCTCTGAAGAAGAGCTGGAACCTGGCGTTGATATTGCAGAAATTAGGAAACCCCACTATGACCTTTTTCCCTATGCGCAAAGCCTCTTTCAAGGCGTCTTTCGGCTTGTGCACCTGCTGCATCGTCTGGTTAAAAATAACATAATCGAAAAACAGGTCGGGATACTCCCTGAGCCCTGAATCTATGTCACCATGCGAAACACTGAGGCCTTTCTCGACACAGCTGTAGATCGCCTCTTCGCTTATCTCGACACCGCTGCATTTTACATCCTTGCTTAGTGTCAGATATTCCAGAAGATCCCCGTCACCGCATCCAAGATCAAGGACCGTAGCTCCGGTCTCTATCATATCTCCTATGATCTTATGGTCAAATCTAAGGTCTTCTTTCCGCTTGCTCGTCATTTTTTCTTTACCAGTTTTTTGTGCGTATTGTCCATGAAGTGCTTCACAAGTTTCGTTTCCTCCTTGAACTCCAGGAGGAACGCGTCATGTCCGTACTGTGAACTTATCTCGCAATACGTCACGTCTATGCCATTCAGTTTAAGGGCTTTGACTATCTCCTTCGACTGAAAAGGCGGGTACAGCC
>CAZUYM010000179.1:0-2563 GCA_964624805.1 uncultured Planctomycetia bacterium | reverse complement strand
ATACGACATCCGATATACGATATACGATATACGATATACGATATACGATATACGAACCTACCACTCTATTATCTCCGCTTTGTCGCGGAGGGGTTTCCACCAGGCCTCATTGTCCTTGTACCACTGTACGGTCTTTTCTAAATTATCATCAAAATCGGCCTCCGTAGCCCATCCCATCTTTTCCAGCTTTGAGGAGTCCAGCGCGTACCTTCTGTCATGCCCGGGCCTGTCGTTGACATATTCAATATCATCTTTTCCTTTGCCCATAGATGAAAGTATTTTACCGGTAAGTTCCAGGTTACTTATCTGGTTGCCGCCGCCGATATTATAGACCTCGCCCGGTTTCCCCTTTCTGAGTACCATGTCTATAGCTGTGCAGTTATCCTTAACGAAAAGCCAGTCCCGCACGTTCCCGCCGTCACCGTAAAGGGGAACTTTTTTACCGCCGATCAGATTCGTTATAAAAAGCGGGATGACCTTTTCCGGATACTGATACGGCCCAAAATTATTAGAGCTCCTGACGACAGTAACGGGAAGCTCATAGGTAGTATAATACGATAGCGCCAGGAGGTCTCCGGCCGCTTTTGTGGCGGAATACGGGCTGTTCGGACGGATCGGATCCGCTTCGACGGAAAGTCCGGCTGCCACACTGCCGTAGACTTCATCCGTTCCTATCTGTATAAATTTGGGGACTTGCGCTTTTCTTGCCGCGTCGAGAAGCACCTCGACACCAAAAACATTCGTTTTTATAAAATCGTCGGGATATTTTATTGACCTGTCCACGTGGGTCTCGGCCGCGAAGTTTATTACCGCGTCGACGTCTGCCATCAGATCCGCCATCAGGGACCTGTCGCAGATATCCCCCTGCACAAAAGTGTACCGGCTGTCGCCGGCGACTCTCTTAAGATTTTCGGGGTTCCCGCAATATGTCAGTTTATCAAGATTAAGAACACGGGTGTCTTTGTATTTCTCCATCACCAGGTGTATAAAATTAGACCCGATAAACCCGCATCCGCCTGTGACCAGTATTCTCATATCTACTCCTCGGCTAGATTTCCTTCTTTTTCCGCGACAAGTTTACTCGCCTTTAGAAGTGAATTGAACGTTCCCGCGTCAGTCCACCATCCATCAAGAATTGAATATTCCAACTTTCCTTTTCCCAGATACATATTGTTAACATCCGTTATCTCCAGTTCTCCGCGATCCGAGGGGTTGAGTGACTTTATAAAGTCAAAGACCCTACCGTCGTACATATATATTCCGGTGACCGCATGATCGCTGGGAGATTTTTTCGGTTTCTCTATTATCCGTTTTATCCTGTCGCCGTCGAACTCCACGACGCCGAACCTTTCCGGATTAGGAACGCTTTTCAGAAGTATACGCGCGCCGTCTTCCTGGGCTGCGAACTTTTCCACTTCTTTTTTTATGCTTTTCTCTATAATGTTGTCTCCAAGGATGACCACTATTTTGTCACCGTCAGCGAAATATTCAGCCAGGGACAGGGCTTCCGCTATACCGCCTTCGTTCTGCTGGTAAGCGTAACGTATGCCCTTGAGTCCGAATTCGTCCCCGTTCCCCAGAAGGCGCAGGAAGTTGCCGGCATGATCCCCTCCCGTGACTATCATGATGTCTGTGACCCCCGCGTCAACGAGAGCCATTATCGGATAGTAGATCATCGGCTTGTTATATACCGGAAGAAGATGCTTGTTCGTTATCTTTGTAAGCGGGAACAACCGCGTTCCCAGTCCGCCCGCAAGAACTACACCTTTCATGATTTTCTCCTTTATTTTACAGGTCTAGGTTCAGGTCCAGGTCTAGAGGTAAGTGTTTTTCTCGACCTTGACCTCGACCTTGGCCTTCTCCATTTATCCATGCAAAGTACACTCCCCCCAATCGAAGGGGATGTCATTATCCAGCGCGTCGATCCGGTATTCGTCCGGCTCGTCGTAATCATATGGTCTGGTAACCGTGTTTATGACCACGGCTTCTTCGTCACCCACACATTTGAACCCGTGATAGACCTCTGCCGGTATCTGTACCAGCATGGGATCATCCAGGCTTATAAGATATTCTTCCACATTGCCAAAAGTCGGTGACCCTTCCCGTCCATCGTAAAGGCCTAGCCTCATCTGCCCCTTTATGCACGTAAAGCTGTCTGTCTGCTTTTTATGATAGTGCCAGGCTTTCACTACTCCGGGGAAAGCAGTCGTCATATATACCTGCCCGAACCCCTTGAACATATCATCATCAGAACGCAGTATCTCCATAAGACGTCCGCGATCATCCAGTATTATCTTAAGCTTTTTTACTACCACTCCCTCAATCATTTTTGCTCCTTGTAATCCGCTATTTTAAGTAAAAAGTAAAAAGGAAAACGAAGTCCTCCGAAGCCAAATAATATATAAATAGTTCGACGAAGGAGGAAGGAAAAATGATTGGTTTCTTGTTGGACATACAGACCCTTCCTATATTTTTTCCCTTTTCCTTTTTCCTTTTTCCTTCTGTTATCTCCGCCCGATACCCATATATCTGAAACCATGTTTCTTGACCTTCTCCGGATCGT
>CAZUYM010000178.1:0-2563 GCA_964624805.1 uncultured Planctomycetia bacterium | reverse complement strand
TCCTGGTGTGTGCCCGGTCACTTCGCAGAAACTAACCAGGTTAAAAAGCGGGGGGTAGTGAAAGTTCCCAATAGCCAGAATGCTTGTGATATGATGTGACAAAAGGTTATAATACCTTGCGAATAATGAAAAATTCAAAAACCTCACAAAGTCTTAATCCAATATTATCCCAGCTTAGGGATATCTGCGAGGAGTATCCACGCGAAGAAAAGGTGCTTATAACGCCTGATTACAGAGTGGCGCAGCAGGTACTTCAGGCACTGGCCCGAAGCGGAATCCCCTGGACGAACTTTCAATTGGCGGCAGCCTCATCACTCGCGCATGACGCGGCCGAAGAAGCCATAATCTCCGGAAATCTTCAGCAAATATCGGGCCCGGGGATCCTGACAGTTATTGACGATATTTTCAATGATCTGGCCGATACCGGCCAACTGAAATATTTTGAGAAACACGAGACCAATATAGGAATAATTCATGCTCTTACCAGCGTGATAATGGAACTGAGAACTAAGGGCATCCATCCCTCAAGCATTAAAGGGAAAGAATTTACGAACGCGAAAAAAGCTCACGATGTAAAACTTATCCTGGCGGAATACGAGAGCCGCCTTGCGGCGAAGGATCTGATAGACAAGGCGGGTCTTACCGCGGTGGCGATAACAGCCCTCAAAAAGTCTCCGCCACCGTCCGGTAAAAAATATTTAATATTTTCGCGATATTACATGAGCGGCCTCGAGAGGGAGTTCATAGAGAAGTTAGCGGGGGACAACCTGATCGTCATAGAAGACGGTCAGGTGTTCGGCCTGCCGTCACCCAAGGGACTTTGGCAAACCACGCCAACGGCTAAAAAAATAGAATGCTCCACTGATGTAGAGAGGTTGAGCTGGACTTATTTCTGCGGTGAAGCGCCTAAACCGAAAAAAGATAATAGTCTGCAGCTTTTCAGCGCTATAGGCTTTCGGAATGAGATAAGGGAGATCTTCAGAAAGGTCGCTCGCGAGAAAACGCCCGTAGACAATGTGGAGATAATTTACACCGACCCCGGAGTTTATATCAGAGAGATCTTCGCCCTGTGTGAAAAACTGGGAATACCCGCTACCTTTTCCGAAGGCATCCCGGGGTATACCCGGAGTCCCTTCAGGGCTGTCATAGGGTTTCTCCTATGGGTAAAACACGATTTTGCCGAAAGCTACCTGAGGCGTATGCTGGAGTCCGAAGATATGGACTTTTCGTCAATAGGTACAGGCGATCTTCCGGACGGTCCCACATTGGGGCACCTTCTCAGAATATCAGGCGTTGGCTGGGGAAGCGAAAGATATTCCCGAATACTCGTGAAAAAACAGGAAGAATACCTTAAGCGGGCCGAAAAGCCTTCAGCCGGGGAGGATGCGGAACTTACGAACGAAAATGTTAAAAAAGCGAACGACCTGGGCGTCCTCAAGGACCTTTGCGCGAAGATACTTGAGCTGGTACCCAAAGTAGACTCCTCCGGAGAAATAGACCTCTTAGGTCTTTCTGAGGGATGTATAAAGTTCCTTAAAACATATGCCCTGACCGATAGCGGGCTTGATTCATCCTTCGTTCAGGACGCCATAATGCGCCTTGAGATGATAGGCCGTTTCGCTTCGGGTAAAATGAACGTGGAAGAAGCCACAGAAAAGCTTCTGGGCACCATAGGGACTATCAAGATAGGCGCTTCAGGACCCCGTCCCGGGAGCGTACACGTATCTTTTTATAAACAAGGCGGCCGAGCGTGCAGATCTGATAATTTTGTTGTAGGACTTGATGAAAGCCGTTTTCCTGGAAGAGGCCTGCAGGACCCGGTTCTACTGGACGCGGAAAGGATCTCTATAAGCGCTGCTATGGAAGTTTCCTCCGATAAGATCAAGAAGAACATGTATGATATGGGCAGCATGCTTTCCGGTTTAAGGGGAAATGTTACGGCAAGCTTTTCATGTTTCAACGTTAAAGAGGAGCGAAACGTTTTTCCATCATCAGTAATGCTTCAGATGTTCCGTATAAAAGAAGGAAAAACTGACGCTGACTACGAAGATCTTTTAAAGTCTCTCGGATCGCCGGCCTCGACAACATCGGATAAAGACGGGGCAATACCGCTGGATATTAGCGAATGGTGGATAAACAGCCTGTCTGATAACGGTGTCCTGCTTGACGGGACCAAAAGCGTAAGCGGCATATATTCGGGAATAAAACACGGCCTTGCCGCAGAAAAAGCCCGCGAAAGCGCAGATTTTACCGAGTATGATGGACAGATATCCCCGCAGGGCAAAGAGCTGGATCCCCGAGATAATGACAATATGGTAAGATCCTGCTCCAGACTTGAGGCGGCCGCGCAGTGCCCTTATAAATACTTTCTCGCTACGGTCCTTGGGGTAAATAAACCCGAAGAGACGGTCAAGGATCCCGCTTCATGGCTGAACGCCCGGGATAAGGGTAGTCTTTTGCACGAAGTATTCGAAAATTTCACAAAAGATATACGAGACAGCCGGGTTTCGGGATCTATCGCGGAGCAGAGAACGACCATCCAGAAAATACTGAAAACAGTGAC
>CAZUYM010000177.1:0-2574 GCA_964624805.1 uncultured Planctomycetia bacterium | reverse complement strand
ATATCTTTTGATATGTACACCTGCTGGAGTAACCTTTTTTCCTTCTCCGCGAGAGTTTCTCCTGTCTCCTCATCTCTTTCCTCCGCCGCCTGTTCGTCGCTATCTTCTTCTGTAGCCGGCAAACCTCCCTCGGTGACGCCCTTTTTGCCTTTCTTTGCTCCCTTGCGGGCTCCGCGTTTCCCCGAGACAGCCTTTTCCTGAGGCATACCTCGCCTTGCGAACATCATCTGCGTTCCTATGACTATGGCCAAAGACAGGCCGAACCACGGAAGCGAACTCATTCCCGGCATGAAAGAAAGAAGAACACATATGCCGACAACGGTTAAAAGCCTTTTCCAGCTAAAGTTCTTTATCATCAGATAACCGAAAAACGCGAGAGGCACTACCCACGCTATTATGACCGTGACCTTATTAACGGGAAGTACAAGACCCAGCAAGACCGAAAGCACGGCACCCGCCGAAAACGTTATCAAAAGGCCTTTCCAGTTTATACTGCGGAACATATCCCCTATCCTGTCTTTCAGTGGAAGGCGTATCTTCTGCGTCTTCGCTCCGGGGTCTTTCTTCTTATCTTTCTTTTTGAAGGCTTTCTTTCCATCCTTAGACTCTTCTTCGAAAAGACCATCGTCCGCCTCAAACTCCCCGCCTGCCGGACGCTGGTAATACTGTTCCACATACCTTATCGCGGCGATAGCCGCAGGATCGAGCTGCCATACGGTATCCATCATAAAACTGTCATGCATCTCAATAAGTTTTTTAGCTATCTTTTTGACATTTTCCAGCTCATTACTTTTAAGTTTATTTTTAGGCCGTCCGGCAATGATAGTCTCCGCTTCGCTCCAGATGGCTGACATATGCCACATCCAGTTAAGGCGCGTATGCACAAGCTGGAACTGCGTCTCGATCTCTCTCATCAATTTTCGCGCCATTTCCCGGTCAAGCCGGCCTTTAGAGTGAGGGAGGAGTGTCTTCAGCCTTTCGACCAACCTGCTTCCCCGGCCGATATATCTTGACTGGCTTATCATCAGGAACTTAATGACATCTTCTCTCCATTTTTTATACTTCGTATAAAACCCGGTGCCCCGGCTGGAACCTTCGTTCCTGAAATCCTGTTTTTTAAATGCTTCGAACTCCTTCTCTATCTCGGTACGATCGGGCATTTCTTCCGGTATGCTGCCGGAACGCTCCCATATTACTTTTTTAAATGCCAGTGTAAGTTCCCCGTCCTTCCTGCCATCGCGCTTATCTCCCGTTATGTCTTTATAATTTTCAGGGAACAGTATCTCCTGTACGCGCCTTGCCTTCTCATGGCCGAAATAAGGACAAAGGACTTCGTGCAAAACGTATTCCTGCAAAACTTTGTCATCATGAAGGACAAGGTCCAGCACCTGCGTGGACAACCCGATCGTCCCCGGAAATTTATCTCTCAAAAGAGTATTGACCTTATTGGAAGTACCCGACCGGTTTTCCGCCTGCACCATAGTGTTAAATCCCAGCAGCCACCCGCTGGCATCACCTTCATTTTCCGCATCCGGGATAACTATGGCATCAAACTCCAGCATATTTACATTCGAAGAATCTTCTATAAGCTTCACGATCCTCTTTTTGGTATTTTCTTCCAATGCTGTCTCGGATAATATTGATTCTGTGTCTTTCAGAAGACGGGCTATCTTGTGCCGCAAGGAAGATCTTAAGGCCGGCAGTGTTTCCCCCTGAGGCTTTAGTTTTCTCATCAGTTCATCCGCATCGCCCCTGGCGACGGTTCCTTCCTGAGATACTTTCTGTATCAGAACCTGCCTTGAGATGTATTCGCCCAGTTTTTTTGTTTCCAGTACTTTCCAGGAATCACCGGCATGTTCCGTACCGGGCATGCGGTGATTATAAAACCTCACCCTGCACATTCCCATATCAACTACAAACTCACCCTTTTCGGGAGCCCCCTGAAGGACGGGCACTATCCCTTTAAGCCGAGCGGGAATATCCTCGGAACGTTTCATGCTGGTTATAGCTTCTTCTACGCGTTCTTTCATGGACTGAAGATTAAGGCTGTCAGGATCAGTTTCCAGGCGGGAAAGATATCTTGTAAAATAACCCGCTATCGCGGCCTCCGCGCTTCCGGATTCCAGCGATACGTCAAAAAATGACTGCGCCTGGAGGGTATTTCTCTGAAAAACATCAGGGTTGGCCCAGACCACGCTCTGCCATATAAGAGATATGGCTAAAGCGATGGCAATTGACTTAATAATTTTAGATGTTTTAGATATATTCATTACTATTCTTCTTAAACTCTTTAACTTACACAGCCTACACAAACACCTGTCCGTTCCACCCTAAAATGGAAAAGTCGGTCTAACTTTTTATTTAGCTAATTACATTATTATAATAGAAAGGAAGAATGAAGTCAAACCATCTTATCTGGCTTTTTTATACTTTAACTTTGTGGTCAAACTTGTGGGGAAATAGAGATTTTGTGGATCCTAATGAGCTCGGTTCGGCTCACGTAAAAGGGTAAGACTTAACTAACGTTCAAGCGCCCTGCCAGCTTCCAGGGACCTGCCACCACCCGTAAAGGCC
>CAZUYM010000176.1:0-2577 GCA_964624805.1 uncultured Planctomycetia bacterium | reverse complement strand
ATGCTATTTGACCATGCTTATGAACTCTTTCTCTGTGATTATCTTTATACCTTTCTTCCTCGCGTCTTCCAGATTTGATCCCGCCTTCTCACCCGCCACGACAAGATCCGTGGACGCGCTTACGCTTGAAGAGGCCTCCCCGCCTTCGGCTTCAACTATTTTTTTTGCCTGCGAGCGGGTAATAGTTTCGAGAGATCCGGTGAATACCACTTTTTTGCCTGCCAGTTTTCCTTCCCCGGACGTTACATGCGCCTGTATATGAACACCGTTCTTCCTGAGTTTGTCGATCTCCTCGATGTTTCTCTTACCGGTGAAGAACGACACAATGCTGTCCGCTATCTCCGGACCTATTTCATTCAATTCAAGAAGATCCTCTTTCGTCGAGGACATCAGATTCTCAAGGGTTCCGAATTTGTCTGCCAGGACCCGGGCTATATGCTTCCCCACGTTCTTTATGCCCATCCCGTAAACAAATCTGTCCAGCGGCACGTTTTTAGCGTTCTCTATAGCTTGCAGAACATTATCGGTTTTCTTTTCTTTCCATCCTTCCAATTCAAGAAGATCTTCCCTCTCGAGTGTATAAATATCCGAAATGCTTTTTATCAACCCTTTATCGTGCAGAAGATCGACCGTCTTGTCGGAAAATCCATCTATGTCCACGGCTCCCTTTGACGCGTAATGCGCCATGGCCTCTTTAAGCTGCGCGGGACATCCCAATCCGGCTGGACACCGGTAAAACACGTCTTCTTTTTCAACCCGGCTCCCGCAAGAGGGGCACTCTTTCGGCATGTGGAACTCTTTTTCTTTTCCCGTCCGTTTCCCCTTGATAGCTTCGGTTATATACGGTATGACGTCACCTGCTCTTTCGACTTTAACATGATCTCCTATCCGAACATCAAGCTGTTTGATCTGATCCATGTTATGCAGAGTCGCCCTTGAAACGGTAACACCGCCCACTTCGACCGGCTGCAAAAGAGCCACGGGCGTCAGAACTCCGGTGCGTCCCACCTGCACTGCTATATTCTCTACGCGTGTGATCTCTTTTCTGGCTTTGAACTTGTACGCCACAGCCCACTTGGGATTCGTCGTCCTCATACCGAGTTTGTCCTGCAAAGATACATCATTCACCTTTATTACTACTCCATCGATCTCATAATCAAGATCGTCCCGATCTTCTTCCATCTTGTGATGATACGCGATCGCCTCACTGATATCACGGCAATGCTTCACGCCCGGCGAAGTCTGGAAACCCAGCCCCTCAAGGGCGCCTAGCGCGTCTGCCTGTGTTGCTGGCACCTCTCCCGAGATATCAAGTATCCGGTAGCAATATACCCTGAGTTTTCTCTCGGCGGTTATGCGGTAATCGAGCTGTCTCATTGAACCGGCCGCGACGTTCCTGGGATTCGCGAAAGGCTCCTTACCGTCGGCAAGCTGGCGCTTATTCAGCTGTTGGAAATCTTTTATATGCATCATGACCTCACCGCGCACAGCCAGATGCTCCGGAATATTTCCCCCTTTTAAAGTGCCGGGTATATTCGGGATAGTCTTCAGGTTGAGGGTAACGTCTTCGCCTGTTGTTCCGTCGCCGCGCGTAGAACCCCTGACAAATTTCCCTTTCTCATATACAAGCTCTATACTGATACCATCAAGTTTCGGCTCGCATACATAGTCGAGATCTTTTTCCGTTTCCTTGCGGCACGTTCTGTCAAAACGTTCCGCTCCTTCTTCATCGTTGACGCTCTCGAGACTAAGCAAAGGCGCGACATGCTTCACTTTTACGAACTTGTCGGGAATAGGCGCTCCCACGGTCTGGGTCGGGGAATCTAAAGAGACGTACTCGGGGTGCTCTTCCTCAAGGGCCCGGAGCTCTTTCATCATCACGTCATACTTCGCGTCAGAGATCTCTTCAGCACCTTTGGTATAATAGAGCGTATTGTGCCTCTTGATCTCTTTTCTTAATTCTTCTATCGTTGTTTTTATGGCTTTCTTATTCATGTCTTTATTTCTGTTGACCGTTAATCGCCTTATGGACGTCATCCCCGCAATTACCCGATAGCCGTCATCCCCGCAATTACCCGATAGCCGTCATCCCCGCAATCGCCCGATAGACGTCATCCCCGCAATCGCCCGATAGACGTCATCCCCGCGAAAGCGGGGATCACTTAAAAATATTATTCCCTATTCCCTCTTCCCTTGATCACTGATTCCGTCAATCGTTGATCGGTTGCGTCTATGGAATCGTTAGAGGGTTTACGGTTGGGGCAAAACCGCCACCCTATAACGCCAGACGTTTCTCAAGCCGTAACCCTGCAACGTAATCCGAGTTCGTCCCTGATCTCCCAATATCCTGATGCCCTAGTCCCCAATACCCCAATCCCCTGATATCCTAACCCGCCCTGCCATCATCTCCGTAATCTTTTTTTAAATCTCCGTAATCCCTGTCAATCCACCCCTACCTATCCTTTTTCCTTTTTCCTTTTTCCTTCAACTCTGCCCCCTGCGCCTAGCTCCCAGCGCCATGCTAATTCATGCCCGTAAGCTGCCCCAATCTCCGTAATCCCTAAATTCCCTATTCCC
>CAZUYM010000175.1:0-2613 GCA_964624805.1 uncultured Planctomycetia bacterium | reverse complement strand
AAGATAAAGATTTTTCAGGTCCTCTCTTTTTTGATAGGACCGAATGTCCGGAGTGCGGCGCGGAGCTCACACGCCGAGTGGTGGAGAACAATCTCTCAGACGACGCGGTGTTCTTCACGTGCCCATTTTGTCACAGCGAGATAGATATAGGACAGTTGGAGTAGGGCAGGGAATAGGGGAATGGTCCTGAGTTGGGTATTGGGAAATCAGAGAAAGGGAGCTTTTAATATGGAGATTTCAGATGTGACTCTTAAATCAGTACTTTCGACGCAGAATCTTGGCGTGCTTGCCACAAGCGGTGAAGACTACCCGTACACGTCACTTATAGGATTTGTCTCTTCGGAAGATATGAAGAGTGTACTTTTCGCGACTATGCGGCAAACTCGTAAGTACAATAATATTGAAAAGCATTCCAGGGTCTCCATCCTGGTAAACAGCAGCACCAACAGCGCGGATGATTTTAAGGACGCGGTATCTGTTACTATAATGGGACGCGCCGTTGAAACCTCCGGAGATGAGCATAACGTTTTGAAAAACGTATACCTGAAAAAGTTCCCGTTCTTAGCTGATTTTGTGAATGATGAAAAATGCGTATTGGTCAAAGTAAATGTTGATAAGTACATATTAGTGAGCCAGTTCCAGAAGGTAGAAGAGATACCTGTGCGCTGAATTGAGGAGATTACAATGGGAAAATTTATAAAACCAGTTGTTTTTTCGAGCAGATGCCTTGGATTTGCGCGGTGCAGATGGAACGGGGAAAGCATTAACGACAAGTTCGTTGAAAGTCTCAAACCTCATGTGACCTTCATTACCGAGTGCCCGGAATCCACCATAGGTCTCGGAGTCCCGCGCGACCCGATAAGGATAGTGCGGGAGAACGACAAATACCACCTGCAGCAGCTGAATACCGGAAAAGATGTGACCGCGCCAATGGAGAGTTTCGCGAAAGGTTTTGTCGATTCCATCGAAGAAGTCGACGGGTTCATCCTTAAGGACAGATCTCCGTCGTGCGGGATGAAAGACGTCAAGGTCTACCGCAGCCTTAAACCCGGCAGCTCTATCGGGAAGACCAACGGTTTTTTCGCTAAAGAAGTCTTGAACCGGTTTGCTTATCTTGGTGTCGAGACCGAGATGCGTCTTACCAACTTCAACCTGAGAGAGAATTTTCTTACAAAAATATTTCTTTTTGCCAGATTCAGGAAACTTAGATCCAAACCAAACATGAAGGACCTGGTGCAGTTCCACGCGGAGAATAAGCTGCTCATTATGGCCTATAACCAGAAAGAGCTGAAAACAATGGGCAATATAGTGGCCAACCATGCGAAGAAAAAGGTCGATATCGTTTTCGGCGAATACTCGGAACATCTGTTCAAAGCTTTTTCGACTCTGCCGAAATTCAGCTCGAATATAAACGTAATGATGCATGCCCTGGGATATTTTTCAAAAAAGCTCTCCACTGAAGAGAAGAGCTTTTTTCTGAACACCCTCGAGGAATACAGAAGGGAACAGTCTCCTTTAAGCGTCCCAGTGAGCCTTTTACGTTCGTACATAGTCAGGTTTAAAGAGGAATATCTCGCTCAGCAGACCTTCTTTGAACCTTATCCTATCGAATTCACAGCTGTTCGGGATTCCGGGAAAGGCAGAACAAGGTGAGGAAAAAGCAGGTACTAGTTAACGACAAGATGCAGAAGAATTACAGGTATACATTAACAGAGCCTGTAGGCAAAAATTTTGACCCTTCATTCAAGCCGGACTTTACCCCCAAACAGATGCTGAAAATGGGCGTTTTTGGCGGAAAATATATGACTGACTGCAGAAACGAGTTTCCTTCCGACTGGTACAAAAATGCCAAATTATGCCCTGAAAGACATGACCCGGAACTGAATTATTTTGGCATCAACGCAAGTAAGCCTTTAAGTTACTGGATAGAAAAAGGGTGGATATACCACCAGGATCCGCGTGGGTGGTTTCAGTGGTATTGCCGCTATTACATGGGGCGAAGACTGGCCATAGAAGACGAGCGGCAGATAGCCAGATGGAAAGCTATGACGCGTCACATAGCTCAGGTAAAGCTGAATTGTGATAAAGGTGACATCTCCTGCAGACCTAAACAGCGACAAGCGCTCCTTCACTGGGCGTATGATAGCAGGAAGATGTAGGAACGCAGTATCGGGCATTGCGTTAGATGCTCGATTCTCGATAGTGCCAGGGGTGTTTAAACTATGAATGTACCTGATTTTTTCGATTTTGTTTTAGACGGCGGCTGGGATCTGCTTTTCCCCGAAGAGGAGAACAGGTCTTACGAATGTCCTTTCTGCGAAGAAGTTATTAACGGTAATTCGCAGGTAGAATGGGTCGATAAAGAGGGTAAGATATTTAAATGCCCAAATTGTGATGGTAATGTATTGTTAAAGACATGATCCGTAAGTTATTGTACTATATAGCGTCCCGCAGTATAATACTACTTGTTACAACGGCGTAGCAAAATAGCGCGTATGTCACAAAGTGGTGGCCAATGAAAGAAAAATCAACTTTTTAATATAGGGCGATCTTTCCCAAAAAGGGGAGGGTTGCCTTTTTTATTGAGGTGTGACTTTAAGCATAAAACGAGAC
>CAZUYM010000174.1:0-2628 GCA_964624805.1 uncultured Planctomycetia bacterium | reverse complement strand
CTATGTCAAGAATAATTATAGTTGACGATGAAAAAGAGATCACATTGGTCCTGCAGAAATTCCTGACAAAAAATAAGTATGATTCGACTACATGCGATTCGGGTACCGAAGCTCTTGCGATAATGGAAGAAAAGGATGGTATTGAGCTGGTTATACTGGACCACAAGATGCCGGGGATAACCGGAGGTACTGTATTGGAGGAAATGCGCCAGAGAGGCATAAAAATACCTGTTATACTGCTTACGGGGTCTATAGGCCCGGAAATGCGCACTCTTGGCGCGGATGCTTTTCTGCAAAAACCGATCGACCTTATGACCGTGCTGGAAAAGGTAAGAGAGCTTCTAAAGGAGCAGGGACAGGTCTAGACACAAAATTAGGACAGGTCTGGGATCAAATCGAGAAACGTCCCTGAAAGTGTGGTGAAATGAGAGGTATGAAATATTGTATAGTTGCCTTAATAATAGCTGTTTGTATCTCGGGAAGCGCCATGGCCGCTGACGTCAAGGTGACTTCCTCTCCCGAAGAAGTGGGGCAGTATGAACTTTTTGTCGCTAAAGTCAAACTCCCTTATTTTCCCGATAATCCCAATGACCAATCAAAAGTAAACATTACGGCACGAATTACCGCGCCTTCAGGAAAAGAACTTACCGCGCCGCTTTTTAACGTTTCAAACTCCAGGTCAGGGGAGTCCTTATGGGAACTCAGGTTCACCCCGAGAGAAACCGGTAAACATAGATATCACATACAGTCCGAGGCGTCGTCTTTTATGTGGAAAAGCAAAGAAGTGAGTTTTGACGTTACAGAGGGAACCGGCCCGGGATTTTTAAGTAAAAGCGCCAATAATGATTTTTACCTTATATTCGATTCGGGAAAGCCTTTTTTCGGCATAGGTCATAATGTAGGGTGGGTCCACGAAAACAGCACAAAAGTATTCGACAGATATTTCAAGAAACTCGAGGAGAGCGGAGCGAATCTCTCAAGGGTATGGCTTTGTGAGTGGTCTTTCCGTATAGAATGGGAAGAACTGGGCAAATACGAGAAAGAAGATTCACAGGACCTTGATAAGATGCTCGAGCTCGCGTCCGAGAGAGGGATCTACATAATACTGTGCCTGGATACATACGGGAGTATACAGGACTCAAAAGGCTCCTGGGGCGAGGAAAGGTGGAGCATCAATCCCTATAATAAGAATAACGGCGGGCCCTGTGAGACTCCCGAAGATTTCTTTACCGATCCGGAAGCGAAAAAATGGTATAAGAGCAAATTGAAATATTTTGTTTCGAGATGGAGTTACTCTCCGAACATCTTCGCTTTTGAACTCTGGAATGAATATGACGCTCCGGCAGAATGGGTAAGGGAAATGGCCGGATATATAGATGAGATCAACCCGCACGGGCAGTTAGTAACGACGAGTATGGGGTATCCTTTTGATAAGGTGTTCGACGAAGGACCGGTATGGGATCTGAAGGAAATGGGTATAGTGACGTTCCATTCATATGGGAACGCTACCGGCACGGGGAGAGTTTCTCCGCTTATTCAGGAAAGCCGTGAATTGTCCAGGCACTACAAAAAACCGTTTATTTGCACAGAATTCGGTATTGATTTCGGAAAGGACGATAAGGAATACGACCCACAGGGCAAGGGGGTGGCGCTGCATAACAGCATATGGGCTTCGTCTATGTCTAAATCGTTCGGAACGGCAATGAACTGGTGGTATGACAGTTATGTTCGCCCAAAGGACCTTTATCCCCACTACGCCGCGCTGGCCGCTTTTCTTGAAGGAGTTAACTGGGATTCTCCCGTTATAGAATACGCGAAGACAGGCTCGGTAATGGTGACCCTGCCGGAAGGCACAGATCCGGAATATCGGGATATCAGCGTAAAAACAAGGGACAAGTGGGAAAAGATATACGTTAATGAGTTCACCTTTCTCAGCAACGGTGACCTGGGTGGAGACGGACAGCCCAATAAATACCTGCATGGCACGCTCAAGAAGGATATGCGGGTAGACCATATATTCCATGTGGATTATCCCCGTGACGGGCAGTTCATACTTCGCGTCGGAACGGTAAGCCAGGGAGCCGATGTGCGTGTGTTCATAGACGGCAAAGAGACTATGAACAAAGTGTTCCCGGCGGGCCCGGGAGAAGGCCCGTGGAAGAGAAGCCTCTATTTGCAAAAATACAAAGTTTACCAGTGCGTATATGACGAGGACTTAGTTATCGAGGTCCCCAAAGGAGAGCATACAATAAGGTTGTCTAATGCAGGCAAGGACTGGCTGGGGATAGAGAAGATAACGCTTATGGATTATGTCGATAACAGCCGGGCTAATGCCAGGTGCCTGGGTATAACGGCAGGGGAAGATACCTTACTCTGGGTACAGAACAGGGAATCCAACTGGCGGAACGCTTTTGACGGGAACGGGGAGGCTCTGGCACCTGTTACCGGCGCGTACCTGGATGTCCATAAGATGAAAAACGGAGCCCATACGGTAGAGTGGTGGGATACGTATACGGGGTCGAAGATATCCGAAGAAACCGTCTCCGCGAAAGACAATACTCTCAGGCTTGAATTGCCGGAATTCGAGAGAGATATCGCCTGTAAGATACACGATAAAATGTAAAAAAG
>CAZUYM010000173.1:0-2686 GCA_964624805.1 uncultured Planctomycetia bacterium | reverse complement strand
CATGGTGGAAGCTTTTACGGACAAAAAGATGTATCTTGACGCTCTTGTGAAGATGAGAAAACTTACAGAGCGAACACATAAACTTATAAAGAAAGATAAGAGACTGCACGAGAAATTCAAGGCGATCCGACGGGATGTGGCCATGGGGCACGAAACAGCGATGGACCTCCTGGCGTTCTTAAAGGATCATACTGTAATGAAGGTCATGTTCAGGGGCAAGAAGTGGAATATGAGGAAAAAGGGACCCCAGGGTGACGGAGCATGGGCCGCTCTTGCGAATGAGGAGAACAGGCTGCCGGCGGCGATGGACAGAGGGCTTCACATGTTCTATATGGTGGAAGCCGGAAAAGACCTTATCAAAGGTGATCTGCAGCATTTTTCCAGCAGTCTTTATTCAAGACATACACAGAATAGTGACACTGATGAGACTAAACCGAACCTTTCTCTGAAAAGGCTGAAAGAATTGCTGGATCGGCTCGGAGTGCAGGGGCTGAGCTCAACTGAGAAAACCTCTCTTAAAATGGGATTAGTACTGCATGATTACGGCCGTCTTATGGAAGGTGAAGCTTCCATGGACATCGAAACCGGCAGGCTGGAAGGTCCTAAGGGAAGATTAGGCCTCATGCACAGGGATTCCGGAAGGTACCTGGCGAAAGGTCTTCTGGACGCTCTTAAGGCGAGCGAGTTTGATAAAGAGATCGTGATGTTCATTATAAAACATCACGCTACAATGTGGGACCTCTATGCCGAGAAGTATGGTACCGAGTACATGGCTGATAATACGCTGGAGAACCTTTCGAGCGATCTGTCGTCATTGTTGGACAGGCTCGAAATGAAAGGCCTGCTGGCACACCCGACAATTCCCGAGGACCTGAACAGGGAACGTATCGCTATGAAGATAATGGCTATGCTGGCGGTCGTCGGGATAGCTGACGTGTACGCGTCAGGGGACAGGTACTTGAGCAATAACTTTTTGGACAAGGTGGAGCAGATCGTTAAAGAGATGTCACCCGTGTTCAGCGTCGTGCCGTCAGGGACATTATCCCGCCAGGGAGACGGCGAGGAGTATCCTGGCATGATCAAGAAAAAAGAGACCCAAAAGGCCATCCCCGGTATAGAGGTAGCGCTGGGTATGTCTCAGCAGACCTACGCCGCGTTACAGGAACAGGGCGTTGACGAAGGCAGGGATATCCTGGCCGGTCTTCTCCAAAAGACAGGTGTGGATGCGATAGTGCCCCTTGCTTCTCTTGACAGGGAGGATATGCTGGAAGAGATGCAGGAGAAAACAAAGGGGATGAAAACTATATGCGCCATTCTTGACAGGGATTCTATCAATATGACGGATGGTATCGTGGATCTGGACGAGCTTGAAGATATCATGGTCAAGTTCGTATCTACGAGCCGGAAAGATATACTTCGTCTTATGAACCCGCGTTTAAGCGCCCTTACTGAGAAGACGGTGCAGGAAATACAGGACGTCGCTCAGCTTAAGAAGGTAGCAAGGATATACGCGAGGCTCTGGAACGACGTAGAGACGCTGGACCTTGTCAGCAAGAGCATTTACGATATGAGAATAGACGTCAGGAACACCGATGTTCTCAGTGGTGTTTCCATAAGCGGTAATGTGCGCAGGTATATGACTGACGGTCCGGAAAACAACGAAGCCAAGTACGTCAGTGTATCAGCTAAGAACGCGGCGGATATGCGCTTCATAGCGAGCACATTGCGGGCAATGGGCATGGACAAGAAGCAGGCGTCCGGCAGGATACAGGTAAGAGTATCTGACGAGAACGCTACTAAGGCAAATCTGAAAGAACTGATGAAGGCCACCGGTCTTGACAGGTATCTCAGTGCTGATAATGTGAAGATAGTATCAGCCGGGATGACACTGGAAGAGACCCTCGATGTGGTCAAGGATACGTTCAAGGTCACCGATGCCAGCGAGGTAGCGATAGGTGACAGTGCGGACCTTATAAAGACAGATAAAGACAGAGAACTGATGTCGGCGGAGAAAGCCCCGGTATTCGTCCAGATGGACGGGGAAGGGATAGCATCACAGCTGCTCCTGACAGTGCTCGAGATAGTCGCTAACGACGGCCAGGTGCCGGCGGCTCTGGGACAGATCAGCACCAGGGAAGGGTACAGCAACTGGTATGTGTATCTGCCGAATATGGAAAAGATAGACCTCGATGATCTGAAGAATGAGATCGATAACTACGAGAGGATCTTGATAGCGGCGTAATATCCGTGAAGATATTACGCATGGAGGCGGGAAACCGTTCGGGCCCCGCGGGGTAGGTAGGGGCCCGAACGACCATATGTTCACCGAGTGGAGGCGGGGAGCAAGTTATCTAAGACTGAAGCGCCTCGTTCCGGAATGCCAAGCACCGGAGCGGGGCGTTTTGTTTTTTCAGCCTGCAATGTCCGGAGGAAGTATACTCAGGCTCAAACAGGTTAAGATTGAGATTGAGGTTAAGGCTGGGATTGAGCGTCATTCCCGCGGAAGCGGGAACCTAATAGAAGTCAAAATATTTCTATTTGATCCCCGCTAAGAGCATGCGGGGATGACGTTCCAACCAGTTCACGCCAGGTGGTAACAATGCAACTGTGTTAAAGATTAAAAAGTAAGAATATTAGGGGTTGAAAGGAGCATATAGCTGTGTTATAGTAGGTATACCATTGGGGT
>CAZUYM010000172.1:0-2691 GCA_964624805.1 uncultured Planctomycetia bacterium | reverse complement strand
ATGTTCCTCTACCCTTCGTTCCAAATTACTAGTACTTCCGATGTATAAATAATCTGTTTTTTCGCTTTTCAGCATATACACATAATACATACGTTTCACCCTCCAAAAGGGCGGGGTTAGTTCGCACCTACAACTTATGTTCACTTCGTTCCATAAGTTGTGTGCTCACTAACAGATCCTCGGGAGATTCTCAGCTGTCATCATATCAACTATCCTCGTAACACCAAGCGTGGTCTTCAATAGCACTTTCCCCGTATTATCGCCTGTTACCTCGCCGATGATCGCGGCATTTTTACCGTATTCGCTTCGCCTCATAGCCTCCAGGGCCTTATCTTCATCCCCGGGCGCGACTATCACTATGGCTTTACCTTCATTGGCTATGTACAGGGGATCAAGTCCAAGAAGCTGGCATGCCCCATTAACCTCTTCGGCTACGGGTATATCTTTTTCATTGATCAAAATGCCTGTAGTGCCCTCTTCTGCAATCTCATTAAGCGTGGTCGCAAGACCGCCGCGAGTGGGATCTCTCATGAACTTTACCCCTGTGGCAGCGCGGAGCACCTCCTGAAGCATATCATTGAGAGGCGCGCAGTCAGATCTTATGGAAGTCTCGAAATCCAGCCCTTTCCTGCGACTCAAAACCGCGATACCGTGGTCTCCGATAGTCCCGCTCAACAATATTTTATCTCCGGGAGTTATTTTCCCGACACCAAGTTCAACGTCGTCCTCAAAAACTCCGACACCGGAAGTGTTTATGAATATACCGTCGGCTTCGCCTTTCTCTACGACCTTGGTATCACCCGCTACTATCCTGACTCCGGCCTTTTCGGACCAGTCACCCATGGACTTCACTATTCTTTCCAGGTCTTTAAGCAGAAAACCTTCTTCAATAATAAATCCGCAGGTTATATATTTGGGCACCGCGCCGGAAACAGCAAGATCGTTAACCGTACCGCATACAGCGAGCTTTCCTATGTCCCCTCCGGGGAAAAAGACCGGTTTCACCACAAAAGAATCGGTAGTGAACGCCACCCTGTTTTGCGGTATATCCAGAACAGCTGAATCCTCAGCCCTTCTGAGTATATCGTTATCAAAAGAGCGGTAGAACACGTCTTTTACCAGATCGTGCGTTACCCTGCCGCCGCTTCCATGTGCTATTGTTATTCTGTTCATAATCAGTTATCAGTCATCAGTGACCAGTGATCAGTTTAGAACTACCTATCCTTTTTCCTTTTTCCTTTTTCCTTTTTCCTTGCCGCCCCTATTCCCTATTCCCTATTCCCTGTTTCCTGTTCCCTGTTTACAGTTTACTGTTTACAGTTTACTACTCCCCATACTTATACCACGCCGCGCAGGTACCTTCACTGGATACCATGCAAGCTCCCTGGGGATCTACCGGAGTACATTGCCCTTTAAAGAGAGCGCAATCTACCGGACGTTTTACTCCCCTTAAAATATCTCCGCATATGCATGCCGGGTTTTTTTTAGTATCCTTTACCTCTATATTATATGTCTTTTCCGCGTCGAACTCGGAATACTCTTCTCTTATTTTCAAACCGCTGCCGGGGACAACACCGAAACCTCTCCATTCCACATCAGCCGGCTCAAACACTTCCGTCATTATATACTTCGCCTTCTCGTTGCCCTCTTCCTTCACCACACGCTGATAAGCGTTTACCAGACCCTTTTCGTTATTTTCGTGCATTTCCGTAAGCTTGAGTATCGCTCCCAGAAGATCTGCCGGCTCAAACCCCGATATGCAGCAGGATATTCCGAGCTCCTCGACTATGAACCGGTACATTCCTGTCCCCGTTATTGTGCTTACATGCCCGGGACATATCAGCGCTTCGATCTGGGAATCGTCACTCTCGAGCACCGCGCCCAGAGCCTGCGGCATGGTCTTATTGAGTGCCAGTACCGTAAAATTCTTTACGCCTGCCGTCTTTGCCTCCAGAACGGCAGCTGCAGCCGTAGGTGTTGTCGTCTCGAACCCGATGCTTATAAAAACAAAATTCTTTTCCGGTTCGCTTCCAGCAAGATCAAGCGCGTCATGCACTGAATAAACGGTCCTTACATCCGCTCCCTCGGCTTTGGCGCCCGCGAGACTCCCGGAGCTGCCCGGAACATACAGCATATCGCCGAAAGTGCAGACAGTTACGTTTTCTATGCCGGCCAGATACACCGCCCTGTCTATGTCGGAGATCGACGTTACACATACCGGGCACCCGGGTCCGGACAAGAGCCTTATATTGTCACCGACCAGCTTCTGGATACCGTTCTTCCTTATGGCCATGGTATGCCCGCCGCATACTTCCATAATAGTCAGCGGTTTCGTGGATATTTTCTTTATCCTGGCCGAAAGGTCCAGACATATATCCACGTCTCTGTACTCGTCCGCATACTTAAGCATTACCCTGGTCCCCTTTGAAAAAGTCTATGGTGAACCGCGCCATTTCCTCGTCCACTTTTTGTATAGCATAACCGGCATGTATCAGCACATATTCGCCGATCTTCGCGTCGGTGATAAGGTCGAGGGCTATATCCCTCTCTACCCCGGATATATCTACCCTGGCCGTCTGTTCCTTTATGTCAGTTATTCTTCCCGGTACACTCCAGCACATAATAGTCTCTAGTCGTTAGTCTTTAGTCGCTAGTTTAAAGTTTTTTTATCAACCCCATCGTCATCTTGCT
>CAZUYM010000171.1:0-2734 GCA_964624805.1 uncultured Planctomycetia bacterium | reverse complement strand
TGCTTGATTTTAGATGTCAGATGGTAGATCACAGATTCCTAACTGAAAATCTGTCATCCAGTTGTGCTTCAGGGCTGCGCCAAAAAAATCCCGAAGGATCTCTTCGGGATTTTTTGTATTTGTGATTATTTAGACCTATTAGTCTTTTTTGGTAGTTTTTTTAGCGGGCGCTTTCTTCGGAGCGGCTTTTTTGGCGGCGGGTTTCTTCGTCGCCGCCTTTTTCTTGGGAGCTGCTTTTTTAGCCATTGCCTTCTTGGATTTCTTTTTCGCCGTTTCCGCTACAAGCTGCCGGATCTTAAGAGACGTCATTTTATCGACACTTTCTTTATCGTGTCCTCCGGCTATAACACGTTTTTTCTGCGACAGCAATCTCTGTCTTTTTTTAGCCCCACTTTTTTTAGGGCGTGATCTGAAATTTTTACGGGGTTTCATGGTCTTCTCCCTTTGCTCTCGTATTTAGATGCCAGATCCTGGATCCTAGTAAACTTACAACGAGCACCAGCATCTTTGCACCTAGGATCTGATTTGCTCTCTACATCGAATTGCTATTATACATTAATAATGCCGCTTTGCAACTGATTTTTTAACTTTTATCGGTCCCAAAAATGTTGCCCATGACGGAAAATACGGGATGGCGGACCTTTATGTTTATACTCAACAGGCATACATCATCTTTGAATTTACCGTCTTTAAATGTGTTCAGTTCATGTAACAGCTTATGATTGAATTCTTCGGCGGGAAAAGCGTGATTTTCACTTAGAAAACGTTCAACTCTCTCCTTACCGAATTCGTCCCCTTTGGAGTTCGTAGCCTCGGTAACGCCGTCGGTAAAGAGCAGGATCTTGTCTCCCTTATCAAACTTAACGCTTTTCTGATGCACCTTATCGTCATCCATCGGGACTCCAAGCAGCGTAGCCTGTGAGGGGAGCCCTATTACCTCAGATCCGCTTTTGCTGTACAGGTACTGTGTAGGATGCCCGTAGTTGGAATACAGCATCTTCATTTTATAAAAATCCAGCAACCCGCAAAAAGCGCTCAGGAACATATCAGACCCCTCAAAATCCTCCTTGATAAAATCATTAAGCTCTTTAAGAAGCGTTCCGGGTTCTTTCCCCTCTTTGGCAAGCCTTTCAAATTCAGCATGCACCCTGTTCACCAGCAGCGCGGCCGGCACACCGTGTCCGGTAACGTCGCTTATTATAAATATGACTTTTTCTTTATCGAGAAACTCATATTTTACGTAATCCCCTCCGATGTAGTATACGGGAAGATAATTGACCGCCATTTCTATTTCATCATTGCTCATAGACGGAGAAATGATGGTCTTGTGCACCCGTGTGGCCCACTGAAGTTCCTTGTCCATCTGGTCGTTCTTCTCCTGAACTTTTTTCAGCAGGACAAAGTTATCCAGGACACGCATAATGTCTTTTTTTCGGACGATCATACAAAGAACAGCAGCCATAGTCAAAAAGATAGCCCCGTCAAGATAATGATTCAGCTTGAGCGCCACCTCTGCGGAAGGCAAAGCTTTTACTATAACGAACTCCGTGCTGAAAGCGATAAGATGCATCAGCCACACAATCACTATTTCAGCCGGGGTCCAGGGAATAGTCATAGTCACCAGAAATAGAGTGAACATAAAAATAGCCATGCTCAATATGGTGCCGTCTGAATAATTTATTCCTACCTTCACAAGAAGCGTGAGAAGGAGCGCCGTTAAAAGGTAAGCGCTCAGCCTTGCCCCCCGATATGTCTTTATCCTCTGGTTGATGTACAAAAGCATCATTCCGCCTATTACCAGAACAATACCCAACACTATTTCCAGGGGCTCGAATTCCTGAGGTTCCAGGATGATCCCGACGAGGGAAGAAAAAAAATAGAGGCCTATGCTGAGCGCGCATAAAAGCCTTACCCTGCTCTTTATGAACAATATATGGTCTTTAATAAATTCCGCGGCGTATTGCGGGGGAACCCTGTCTTTCATTCTTAGCATGTACATATTATACTCGCACAGGTCAAAATCGGCAACAATTCCTTAGCAAGGCCCGTACTCATATTTATATATTGCCCCGGGGAAACACTTGTGATAGATTATTGTGCATGTTCAGAAAACTTAAAAAAGACATAGATAAAGAGCTTCGGGCCTTTCTGGAGGACAGTTCGCGTGGGCTTGACCTTAAACGCACGTCACCCGAACTCTATAGAGGTATAAAGGATTTCGTGCTTCGTGACGGCAAAAGGATACGGCCGATACTTTTTCTTATAGGATATCTGGGTTATTCCCGCAGAAAGAACGTCCCTAATAAGAAACTCATACGCTCCTCCCTGTCTATCGAGCTCTTGCACGACTTTCTTCTGGTACACGACGACGTTATAGATAACTCCGACCTCAGGCGCGGAAAACCCACTCTTCACAGGCTGTTCAATACCATGATGGGACGAAAAGCGAAAGACGAGCTCGGCCCCAGTCTCAGCATAGTGGCCGGAGACGTTATTTTTGCTATGGCCATCGAGGCTCTGCTCGCCTGCGATGAAACTGCTTCGCGGAAAGAAAAGGCGCTCGCGGAACTGATCAAAGCCACTTCTTCGACAGGTATAGGCGAATTTCTGGACGTCATCAATAACATAAAAAAAATAGATAAGGTCTCCCGCAAAGAGGTCTTTCTTACATACACACTCAAGACCGCCAAATATACGTTTGTATGCCCTCTCGTAATGGGCGCCATACTCGCGG
>CAZUYM010000170.1:0-2740 GCA_964624805.1 uncultured Planctomycetia bacterium | reverse complement strand
CCCAGCAGGACGAACGACAGCTGGGCCCTTATCTGCTTCTGCTGATGAGCTGGGAACACATCCACCATCCTGTTTATAGATTGAGTACTGTCAGACGTATGCAGTGTTCCCAGTACAAGGTGTCCCGTATCCGCGATAACAAGCGCCTGCTGTATTGTATCCAGGTCCCTGAGCTCACCTATGAGTATCACATCCGGATCCTGCCTTAAAACATGCCTCAGGGCCTTGCCGAAAGACCGGGTATCCTCGATAAGCTGTCTCTGGTCGATGATGGCTTTTTTATTAGAGTGGACAAATTCGATCGGATCCTCGACCGTCACGATATGGCATTTCCTGTTAGAATTGATCTCGTCCACCATGGCGGCAAGCGTCGTGGATTTGCCGCTTCCCGTGGCGCCCGTGACCAGCACCAGTCCTTTCTGCGCCCGGCAGAAATTTCTCACGATGTCAACCGGCAACCCGCATTCCCCTATGGAGAGTATCTCCAGCGGTATAAGACGTATAGCGCAGCCGATATTACCGCGCTGAATAAAAAGATTTCCCCTGTACCTGCCTATATCCTCTATGGTAAAAGAAAAATCAAGCTCCTTTTCATATTCGAACTTTTTTACCTCTTCGGCGCTTATAAACCCGTAGACTATTTTCTGCACCTCATCCCGGGAAAGTTCGCCCCCCTCCAGCCGGACAAGGTCGTTATCTATCCGGTAATGCATCGGAGAATTAGCGCTTATGTGAAGATCGGACGCCCTTTTCTCGACCATATCAATAAGTATTTTTTTGGTGTCCTCTCTCATGGCTTTTTCCTTTTCTTTTTTGGTTTTATAAACCGTTTACATCCAGCCTACGACCCTGTTCCGTCCGTCCTCGCGGGCTTTTCTCATATAGCTTCTGGCTTTCTCTATTATCTCTTTGCCGGTAGCGCCGTCTATCGGGTTCTCCCCCACCCCTATGCTCGCGGTCACCCGATCGCCTTCGGCGGCCGAGATCTCCAGTTCTTCTATGATCTTACGCAGGTTCTCCGCAACCTCCATGCTCTCCCTCTTGTTCATCTCAGGAAGCAATATCCCGAACTCATGATCTTCGAACCGAGCCAGTTTCCCGATAGGAGGCAGCACCTTGCCCAGCATATCCGCGATGTGTTTTATCACCTGCTGGGACTTCGATACGCCATAGTCATCGGAATACCGGTCAAAATAATCCAGTCCGAGGACTATCATAGAACAGGGCCTCTGGTAATATACCGCCCTGTTTATCTCATCCTCCAGGCGGTCCTGCAGATAAGAAAGCGTATAAAGCCCCGTAAGCGTATCGACTACTTCCAGGTCCTTCACTTTTTCGAACGCCTGCGACGTTTGATATCCGAGGACCAGTTCTTTTTCGAAAGCCCTGAGAACCTCTATATCTTCCGTGCTGAATGTTGCTCCCGAAGCGTAATTAGCCAGGACCAGAACTCCTATAACGCTGTTATGGAGTTTCAAAGGAAACATCACCATGTTCATGCCGCCGAACTTTTCTTTAAGTTCTTTCTGCCATGGTTTTTTTGTCGGGCGCGTATCCACCAGCAGGTATTCGTTGCGTATGAACAGTTTTTCTATATCCCCCAACTCCCCTTCTATTTTTGATACCGAAACCTCTTTCCCTGAATTGTCACAGAAAGATTTTACTGGATACTTGCCCCCTTTTTCTTTCATAAATATAGCGCAGAATCCTCCATACAGTTCGCCCGCTATTCTGTCCGCGGCAAAACTGGTTATCTCATGAAAGTCGGCTCCGGTAGAGATGAGGTCTCCCAGCCGCATAAGATTCGTAAGCGTGAGGACCTTTCTGTGCACCCTCGCGTTCAGGGCCGCGGTCTTTCTGCTGTAATCCTGAAGCTCTCCGATGTAGTTGCGCATCTTACCCGTCATACTGTTGACCGCGCTGGCGATATCCCCCAACTCGTCCTCCCTCATCACCATTATCTTGGAATCATACTGGCCCTCGGCGATTATCTTCGTCTCAAGGGCGAGATTAATGACAGGGTTAATTATCTCTTTGATCAGGATATATCCCGCGTACGACACCCACAACACGAACATGACGATCGCCGTTATCTGAAAAGTGTTGGCAGGGACTCCCGGGAATATGTAATATGTTACTAGATATGTAATGACAAGAAGCGGGATGATAGACATTAAAGAAAAAGCCAGAAGCAGTTTATACTTAAGGCTCTTTGTTCCGACAGAAAGGTATTTTAGTAAACCCATAAGGTCCTCCTGAGCTAATAAGACGATAGTTTAGTTATATAGATGATAATAACAATAATACATTACGTATGGGCAAAGGTCAAACTGGAGGCAACAATAGTAATAGTAAACAACAAGTGGGAAGCTTTAAGAGTGCGTGACTGGTCACCATGTGGATCCTTAGACCACCTATTAAATGCCAAATGACTAAATCCAAATGACAAATGAAATCCAAATAATTAAATCCAAAGGATAGCGTCTTTGGATTTAGGATTTTAAAGATTGTTTTGGATTTTGGGCTTTGGATTTTGATTTGATCAACATCCAGCATCTGATAACTGATCACTGATCACTGATGACTGATCACTGCTTATACATCCCGCTCGCTTCAAACTCTGAAACAAGATACTTTTTACTAACTTCTGTAACTATATGATCCCACGGCAGGACGTCTTCCGGAGAATAGGTGCGGCAAGCGTATTCCGTAATATCCATTCTTTTCTCTTCAAACGCTT
>CAZUYM010000169.1:0-2761 GCA_964624805.1 uncultured Planctomycetia bacterium | reverse complement strand
TCGCTGTCATCATGAACGCCACCAGGCCGATTATCGCGCTCGGGTACAATACTTTCACCTCCAGCATCGCGAAACTCAAACCCACCGCCAGCGCATCAATGCTCGTCGCTACGGATAGAATGATGAGCGTAATCCCGCGCGTCGGGTCGTCGCCGGCCTTGATTTCCTCTTCTTTCTTGAAGGAGTCCAGTACCATGCGCCCGCCGACAAAAGCGAGCAGCGGGAATGCTACCCAGTGGTCGTACGCGGAGATATATTGGGAGACGGACAGGAAGGGGAGCGCGATAAAACTTTTCAGGAAAGTTGTCAAAATGGCTCCGGACTATCCTTCCGCGCATCTTTTTTTGGGGAGAGCATATTTCTTTGAAGGGAAACCGGAGAAGGGGGCCAGGGAATTTAACTTGTTTGAAGAAAAGATGGACCTCTTGCCTGAAACAGACGAAGATACGGATGAATTTTATGAGTCGGCCCTTCACTACATGGCGTCACTTTATGTCCAGGCAAACATGCCTGATGAGGCTTTTGGCAAATACAATAAAGTATTAACTATAAATTCCGACTCGCAGGAAGCGCACTACAACCTCGGGGTAATGTATTACGATACATATCATAATAGATCAAAGGCCTATAAACATTTGAACAGAACAAAAGAAATAGATCCTTCTTCAGCTCTTGCCGATATGGCTGAACTTGCCATAAAGCACATAAGGATGGTTCCTGATACAAGGTTTGAGGGGACTCCAAGGGTGAATGCATCTCAGGGTGAATTGCAGAGAGCCGTAAGAACGCATATGCTTTCGGGCGGGATCAATAGCATGAAAGACAATAAGAAGAAAAAAGACATAGCGGAGCCCACGGAAAGGAAATAATGTGACAGAAAGTATTAATTTAATTGTAAGGCAGATAAGCTCTGCTGTGTGGGGTCCGGTCTTAATGTTCCTCTTGCTGGGGTCCGGGATATATTTTACTGTCCGTCTGGGATTTATACAGATAAGAGAGTTTTTCCACGGGATAAAGATAACTCTGGGTTTTTTCGATCATCCGAAACACAAAGGCGAGATAAAACATTTTCAGGCATTGAGTACGGCGCTTTCCGCTACCATCGGAACGGGGAATATCGCGGGAGTCGCTACGGCTGTTGCCTTAGGCGGCCCGGGCGCGGTGTTTTGGATGTGGGTGACAGGGTTCTTTGGTATGGCATTGAAATATGCCTCATGTGTTCTTTCAATGAAGTACAGGGTTTTTGAAGCGGATGGAAGCGTTGCCGGCGGGCCTATGTACTACTTGGAAAAGGGCCTTGAAAAGAAATGGCTCGCTGTTTTTTTTGCTGTCTGTACATGCATTACCGCCACATTTATAGGGAATATGGTACAGTCAAATTCCGTAGCTGATGTTATGAAAAGTTCCCTCGGGGTAGATCACTTAACTACGGGCATTGTTATGGCCGTTCTGGTTTGGCTTGTAATAGTGGGAGGGATCAAGAGAATAGCCAATGTCACGCAGGTTATTGTTCCATTAATGTGTGTCGTATATGTTGGAGGTGCTTTGGCCGTTTTGGGGCTGAATATGGATAAGATCCTGCCTGCCTTTGCTCTTATATTCAGGCACGCTTTCACTCCGACAGCCGCAACCGGTGGATTTGCCGGATCAGTCGTACTTTATACTATGAGAATAGGACTTGCCAGGGGACTTTTTTCTAACGAAGCGGGTTTGGGATCCGCCCCTATAGCCCATGCCGCGGCTAAGGAGAACGAACCGGTAAGGGAAGGCCTTGTCGCTATGCTGGGTCCATTCGTAGATACGCTGATAATATGTTCCATGACGGCCTTGGTCATTATTATATCAGGCAGCTGGTCAAGCGGCCTTAACGGCGCCACCCTAACGGCAAGCTCCTTTAATTCTGCGATACCGGGAAGCGGGAAATTTATTGTAGGATTCGGCCTTATATTTTTTGCTCTTTCCACAACAATAGCATGGTCCTATTACGGGGATAGATGCATATACTACTTGTTCGGGAAAAAGTGGATCAGGTCATACAGATGGATCTATTGCCTGTTGATACCTGTCGGGGCAATAGTAAAGCTTGAAATAATATGGAATTTGGCGGATATAGCTAATGCGTTCATGGCTGTGCCCAACCTTATAGGCCTGCTAGGGCTTAGCGGTGTAGTTATCGGCCTTACAAAAACTTATAATAGGCGCTTGCGCCTTGCGCGAAAGATACATTCTTAGACGAAAGCAAGCATAAGGTATTCTGCGCGCCTATTCAAAAAATCGATGTCTTTAAGATCTTGCAGGCGTAGCCAAACAAAGAAGAGTATATATTTAAGACATATCGATTTTCTGAAGTGCGGTGCTCGAACACCATATACTTGCTTTCAGGTAATAAAGGAGAAATAATGCCGCGAAGAAAAACTCTGATACTTGACAGAAAGACCATAAAGAATTTAATAACAATGAAAGAGGCTGTAAGGGAGATCGAGAAAGGGTTCAAGTATTTAGGTCAGGGTAAAGTGCAGATGCCGCCTAAGGTGTATATCAATGTGCCAAAATATAACGGAGACCTAAGGGCAATGCCGGTTTATTGTTCGGGCTTCAATAGCTGCGGGATAAAATGGGTCAATGTGCATCCCGACAATAAAAAGAAAGGCCTTCCGACAGTGATGGGCGTAATGATAGTGAGCGATCCTGTAACGGGGTTTCCGCTGTGTATTATGGACGCGACGTGTACTACAGCGTATAGGACCGGCGCGGCGGGCGG
>CAZUYM010000168.1:0-2798 GCA_964624805.1 uncultured Planctomycetia bacterium | reverse complement strand
AGGTTTGTGCTACTTACTGTGTGAATACTATCAGTATTATAGTATAATAAGCCCGAGCGGTATAATACTTTCTTATTTATAAAGCTGTGTACGGGGAAAGGTGGTATATATGGATACGTTTGACGCGATGTCAAAAAGGAGCAGCGTCAGAAGATTTCGACGGGAGGACGTCTCAAAGGAGATCCTGGAGAAGATAATAGACGCCGGTAGGAGGGCGCCCACTGCCCGTGCTGTGGAACCCTGGGAATTTGTTGTGGTTACGCGCAGGGAAGTTCTGCGTGACCTGGGAAGTTTGGCCGACCATGGTCCATTTATTAAGGACGCTGCCTGTTGCGTGGCCATTTTCTGCGCGGATACGAAATATTATCTTGAGGACGGGTGCGCGGCTACCGAAAACATATTGTTGGCCGTGGCCGACGTGGGCCTGGGGGCATGCTGGGTAGCGGGCGACAAAAAACCATACGCGCCGAAGGTATCCGAACTTCTGGGAGTTCCCGAAAATATGAGGCTTATAAGCCTGATAGCTCTGGGGTGGCCGGAAGGTGATGTTGATCAGAAAAAGAAAAGGTCTCTGGAAGAGGTCATTCATTGGGAAAAATTTTAATAAAAGGGAGGGCTCTTATGAGAAAGTTCGGTATTATTATCCTTATCGTCGCGGTCATGTTTACGTCTAACATTGCTGTGTGGACTGCCGCCGCTGAGGGCGGTTGGAAGGGCAGCAAGGCCTCCTTCGCGGATGACCTGGAAAGCAAATTCTGCGGAAAAGGTAAAGCGATCCTTAAGGACAGGGAACAGCTGGGGCTTACTGAAACCCAGGTGACAAACGTAAGGACGCTTATGGCTGAGACGAAAAAGAGCCTTATTAAGAGGGACGCCGAAATAAAAACTCTTAAAGTCGAGATCAACACTCTTATGTGGGAAGCCCCATTCGATACGGAAGAGGTCAACAACCTCATAGCCGAAAAATATAAACTTAAAAAAGAAAAAACACAGTTTCTGGTATCCGCGTATAACGATCTTTATGTAGGGTTGGACGCGGAACAGGTGAAGAAAGCGAATGCTCTTTAATAGCAGTCGCTATATATGATGTTACCGTATGAAAAATAGGACTTTTTACATACTCCTGATGTGTGCCTTCTCGGCCATGCTGGGGCTTGGCATAATCTCTCCCTTTTTGCCTGAACTCGTAGCCCGTCATAGGGCTAACGGTTTCTGGATGGGGATGATATTTGCCGGTTTCGCTATTTCGCGGGGCGTCATAATGCCCTTTGTCGGGAGGGAATCAGACAAAGTAGGGCGAAAAGTCTTTGTGACATCCGGTCTTTTTCTGTTCTCTCTTATCTCGCTTTTTTACCCTCACGCACACAATATGTATGACCTCACGCTTGTACGTATGGTGCACGGCCTTGCCGCCGGTATGATAATTCCCATAGTCATGGCTTATGCGGGAGAACTCGCTGAGGAGGGTAAAGAGGGGTCTGTCGCGGGGACCGTCACTATGATGTTCTATCTTGGCCTCGCGTCCGGGCCGATTATCGGAGGGGAGATATACCAGGCCTTCGGGTTTCACGCTGTCTTTTACGCCATGTCGGCGCTTGCTTTTGTCGCGTTTCTTATAGTCCTCATTTTTCTGCCAGAATCGAAAGGTCCGAAAAAGAAGGCCGCGCACGACGGGATGTCATTTAAGGAGCTTATAAAATATGATCACATAAAAGCGCTCTTGATAATTGCCGCTATTTCAACGTTCATGACTACCATTTTTCTTTCGTTCGTTCCCGCGCTGGCCGCTAAACGTCATATCGACGCCGATCACATAGCTATAATACTTTCAGCTGGCATATTACTGGCGAGTCTGTTGCAGGTACCGTTCGGCAGGTTTTCTGACCGCCTGAGCCGTACCGGAAAGATGTTCCAGATAAGTTTTGGGACTTCCCTCAGCATGTGCGCGCTTTTCATAATGCCATTATGTCCTGATTTTTTGGCTTTGCTGGGAGCGGGGCGCCTTTATGGGTGCAGGCATTTCGATCGCCACGCCGGCGATCATAAACGTTTCTATGGGGATTGGCCACCAGGTCGGCATGGGCAACTGGATTGGTATCATAAACACCGCGCAGAGCCTGGGGTTTATGCTCGGCCCCTTGATGGCGGGAATCATAATGGACATGCTTGGTATAGACAAGACTTTCTATATTCTTGCACTCCTGGCATTTACCGGAGGGCTGGTATATTTTCATTTTTTGCATAACCGTATAAAAAAGTCTGAAGGGAGGGGTGGATCATGAAAAAAGCCATAATTTTTGCATCTGTTTTGTGTGTTCTTTTAGCTGGACATTTAAACGCGCAGGAAGGTTCGGCTGCAGTTGGGGATGATGTGCTCCAGATAACCGGTACTATACAGCGCTTTACTTTCGGTGGAGGTTTTTACGGGATACAGGCTGATGACGGGAAGGTGTATCGTCCCGAAAGGCTTACGATGCCGTTTCAGAGAGAAGGCCTGCGAGTGAACGCGACGGTCAGGCCCAAAGAAAAGGAATTTCTCACTCACGGCTGGGGAACACCTGTGTATATCATAAAGATCGAGAGGGTGGAGTGACGTTGGCCCCCCGATAGCATCGAGAATCTATCAGCGAGCATCGAACATAGCGTACAGCGTTTAGCGGATAGCGTTTAGTCCACTGACCACAGTCGACGGACCACCCACCAATCAAATCCAAATGTCAAAATCCAAAACCCAAATGAAATTCAAATGACAAAACCCAAAAGTAGCGTTCCTTTTGGATTTAGGATTTTAATGATTC
>CAZUYM010000167.1:0-2847 GCA_964624805.1 uncultured Planctomycetia bacterium | reverse complement strand
GTTGAAGTGGGGTTGGTCACCGGTATCATGGCGAATATCGGCCCCATCGGCTGTGCGATCTCAACAATGCCTGTTTCTTCGTTATCGGAAATTATCCCGACTGTTTTCAGGTCCTTGATATCTTCATATACGAACTGTGTCGCAACAGCGTTCTTTATGACCTTGTCTTCCCATTTACCTTTTCCGGTCTCTTCGCAGGCAAGTTTTGCCAGACTCACGCGATGGTTGAATGCGGCTTCGTATACTGCCCGGACGATCCGGTCTGTATGCTCCTGGGTAAGCTGGCTAAAGATCGCCGATGCGGCCTTAGCTTTATTCATCATTTTATCTACATCAATTGAATTGCCCATTTTCCGCCTCCAGATTAGATCGTTTATTTAAAGAAAGGTCTTCCTAAGTATGATTCTAGCAATCTATATATGAAAAGTCAAAAGACTTATTCTAATCGCTTGTAATAACATATAAGTAGCGATACAATAAATTCATGCTATCCTTTATTAAAAATCGAAGTATCGCGTTTAAGCTCATATTTTTTATCCTTTCAAGCTGCGTTATCATTTTCGTGGGTATCTTTACCTACAACTACAGTGTCTCCCGCGATATGCTTGTTGAAAAAATAGAAGATGCCGCCAGAAACCTGATATCCGGAACTGTCAGCAAGATCGAAGCAAAAATACTACCCGCCGAAAAGGTCCCGGAATATCTTTCCATTGCCATGTCAGATCCGGAAATGGGCAAAGACGATATAGTGGAACTCCTTCGTTCTGTGCTTGAGAAAAACCCCGAAATATACGGATCAGCAATAGCATTCGAACCTTATGCCTTCGATAAGGATACAGTCTACTATTCGCCTTACGCTTGCAGGAAAAACGGCAATATACTTTTCACAGACCTCGGTACGGACGAATATGCCTACCCGAAATGGGACTGGTATAAAACGCCTAAGGAGCTGGATAGTCCGGTCTGGAGCGAACCGTACTATGACACCGGCGGGGGAGAGACCCTGATGGTAACGTATTCGGTGCCTTTTTACAGGGAGGTCGATGGCAAAAAAATTTTTACCGGCATTGCCACTGCGGATCTGTCTCTCGCCTGGCTTGAGAAACTGGTCTCTTCGCTCAAGATCGGAAAAACAGGATACGGGTTTCTGATATCCAGAGAAGGAAAACTGATCACTCATCCCGACAAGAGCCTCGTCATGAAAAAATCGCTCTTAAATATTGAAACCATAAAGGAGGACCTGCATTTTCATGGAGTCGGTGAAAAAATGCTGGAAGGGAAAATAGGATTCACGGCAGCGAAGGATCCGTCCACCGGTAAGCATATATGGATAGCATACGCGCCTGTTAAGACTACGAAATGGTCTTTAGCGGCTGTTTTTCCGAAAGGCGAACTGATGGAAGACCTGTATAACCTTAACCGGGTGGTCCTGGTCGTAGGGCTTATAGGTCTTTTGTTCCTGGCCGCGGTAATAATACTGTTCGCTAACTCGATAACCAGGCCACTGAAGATCCTGGCATTAAAAACCAGGGACATAGTAACGGGGGGTTTTGATTTTGACGTTCCCGATACGGACACGAAAGATGAAGTCGGAAGTCTTGCTAGGGCTTTACGGTACATGAAAACAGAACTAATAAGCTATATCGAAAAACTTACAAAAACCACCCGGGAAAAAGAAAAGATCGAAAGCGAGTTAAAGATAGCCAGCAGAATACAGCTGGGTTCGCTGCCCAGAGTGATACCTCCCTTTACAGGCAGAGACGAATTCGAGATCTGCGCGACAATGAGGCCGGCCAAAGAAGTAGGCGGAGATTTCTATGATTTTTATTTTATTGATGATAAGCACCTTGCTTTTACCGTCGGCGATGTCTCGGGCAAAGGCGTTCCCGCCGCTATCTACATGGCCATATCAAAAACCTATATCCAATCGGTGGCAATGGTAGTAAAAGAACCCGCGGAAATTTTGAACAGGGTAAACAAGGCTCTTGCGCATGATAATGTTTCGGCTATGTTCGTAACTGTTTTTTTTGGTATCTTAAATATAGAAACGGGGGAGATCCGTTATGCGAACGCGGGACATAACCTGCCTCTGGTGATACGCAAAGGAAAGGATCCTGAGTTCTTTGAGGGAGTCAGCAGCTGTGTGCTTGGGGCTTTCGAGGAGATGCCTATGGATGGAGGAAAACTGCAGTTTTATCCGGGCGACACCCTGTACATGTACACCGACGGCGTTACCGAAGCCATGAACATCGATAAAGAAGAGTTTAAGGATGACCGTCTGAAAAAAAGGCTGACTATTCATAAAGATGATTCTCTTAAAGAAATGGTCGAAGGGACTCTTTCCGGGCTGGAGGCTTTTGTCCGCGGGGCACCGCAGGCTGATGACATAACGATCCTTATTTTAAGGTATTTCGGCAAAGACGGCCCTGGCTCACATGTCGGAAAAAGTGAAGAATACCAGATTAAAAATGAGATCACACAGATCAACGTTTTATCCGGTTTTGTGGAAGACTTCGGAAATAAAAATGCTCTTCCCTCCGATATTATGAATGACCTCAACCTGTCTCTTGAAGAGATCATTCATAATACCATCTCTTATGGATATGAAGACAATTCTCTGCACTTTATCGATATCCGGATCTCCCTGAAAGAGAAAGAACTGGTCCTGGAGATCATTGATGATGCGAAACCTTTTAATCCGCTGGATACCCCAAAACCCGATGTTAACAAGCCCCTCGAAGAAAGAACCGAGGGAGGGTTGGGAATATTCCTTGTACGCAGCATTATGGATAAGGTGGAATACAAACGAGTAAAAGACAAAAATATCCTGCTACTCAAGAAAATGAT
>CAZUYM010000166.1:0-2865 GCA_964624805.1 uncultured Planctomycetia bacterium | reverse complement strand
CTGTTGAAATCAAGCTGGTTGACCTCATCAATGAAATTATTGAGGATTACCTTGCCATAAGAATAATTGATCGTATCGTCCTCAACTATTGACTTTGCTACCTCGATCTTTTCCCCTGATATTCTTATAAGCTCTCTCGTCTTCTCTATTTCTTCGTAAATATTCCTGAGTTCCGTGTATATCCGTATATGCGTATTCACCTTCTCCAACACACGCCTTTCATATTCAACTTTTGAGGTCTCATACTCGGCGTGTTCGACCTGACTGGGGAACGGGTATTCCAATGATATTCCCGCGATCACCCTTTTATCATCTTTATCAAGATAACGATCATCGCCCTTGATCGCGTATTCCGCGAAAAGATCTATTGAGGGGAGGAGATCATCGGCGTCTTTATCGATCTCAATGTCGCTCTTCTCTTCCAGCATATCTAGTATAATGGACGTTCGGCTCTTTTCTCTGAATATTCTGTAGTCTTCCTCAAAATCAATGACCACTTTGTCGTATTGATCTTCAGGGTCAGGCAGAAGCCCTTCTTCAACTCCATACCCTATACTTTTCTTCAAAAGATTTGTGTATTCTTCGTATTGGCTTCTTAACGCGATCAGCGTCTCCTCCTTCAACAGCACCTGGAGTTTTACCTTATTCACATCGACCGGCAAAGCAATGTTATCCTTTTGCCTTTCCTCTACGTTCTTCAAAAGCTCCATGTTCTTGTCATAAGAATTTTCTGCCGTCCTCACATTTTCGTATGCTTCATACCAGTTGTAATATATATGTATTACCGAAGATAAATACTGCTCATACGCCTCGGCTATCTGGTATTTAGCAATATCTATTTCCATGCCCACGATCTTGTCCAGGAGCCTTGTAGCTCTTCCAAAAGCGTTTCTTGCCACAGGCTGGGAAACTCTGGCATAAAATTCAGCGTCTATATTCCCTATTATCGTGTCTCTCACGGATGAATTATATCCCGCCTCTACCTCTGTGCCGGTATAAGGGAAAAGCTTACTTAGAGACACTTCATAGATGGGATATCCCTTATCGTCATACTTTATAAATGCTTCATACTCGCTTTTAAAAGAGAGCACTATATCGTCTGCGGGAAGCAGAAGTTTCTTCTTATAGTTCAGTTTAAGGTTTTCTATGAGGATCTGTTCGAAAACTTTATCTCTGGCGCATGCTAGTTCGACAAATTCATCCAAAGATAAAGTCTCTGTCACTTGAGCCTCTTGCGCAAAGACAGGGGCAACAGCAGCGCAAAAACACAAAACCATTATTATAAAAACTTTTTTCATCATATTATCTTTCTATCAGCCTGTATTGAATACCTTTATAAATACTATACATACACGGTATCAGGACCAGCGTTATAAGGGTCCCGAACAACAGTCCCCATGCAAGCGCGAGCATCATCTGCGCAAGCATAGAATCGTATCCTGCCCAGCCATAAGCTGTAGGAATAATAGCGACAACGGTAGTGACAGTAGTAAGAACTACCGCTCTTAACCGGGTTTTGGCGATATTTGATATCTGCCGATCCTTTTCTTCTCTGCCCTTGCCCATATCAAAAACCCTGTCGAGTTTTGTCATCATAATTATGGAATCATTTACGACAACTCCCGCCAGGCCCAGCGCTCCGATAACCGCGAAAAATCCGTACATCTTTATCCCATGCAACCAGAAAGCCAGTATTATGCCCACGATCCCGAACGGGATAGCAAGCATGATAATGAACGGTTTTAACAGAGAATTAAAAAGAAGCGCAAGTATTATGTATATAAAGAACACCGCCATTAGAACGGCAGAAATAAAATCCCTCCCTGACTCCCTCGTATCTTTGACCTCTCCCCTGAATTCTACTATAGCCGTAGGATATTTCGCCTTGAATTCCGGAAATACATTCTTTTCAAAATAGTCCGCGATATCAAGAGGGGTTTTCCCCGAACGCGGCGCAAGATCAGCATAAACCGTGGTGCACCTTTTCATGTCTTCCCTGATTATCGAATCCGGGCCTTCAACTTCTTCGACAGTAACAAGGTCCTTAAGAGGCACTAAATACTGGCCCTGGTTCTCTACCGGTATCTCGAATATTTTAGCGATATCGTCTTTAGCCTCCGGGATAACCGTAAGCCTTACGTACACCGGTTCCTCGTCACCGCTGAACTCATAAAGAATGGTCCCTTCAAGTGCGGCCCTTAAAGTCTTGGCAATATCCGAAGGATTGATCGCCAGTCGTCTTATTTTGTCCCTGTTAAGAGTAAGCCGGTATTCCGGGTTATATACCGGGCGGTCTATTTCCACATTTGCGAGTGCGGTATATTTACCCATGCGTTCGGCAAGCTCATCGGCAAGTTTGTATCTGCGCTTGTTGTTATTCTCCTTTATCAATATCTCTATCGGGCTTGATGAGTCCTGCCCGTGCCATGTTTTACTCACGCGCATATTCTCGATGTCCGCCATTCCCTTGAATTTTTCTTTCCATTCTACTATAAGTTGGTCGGCGGATTTTTTACGTTTTTCTTTCGGCAAGATCTCTATCCTCATTCGGAATTTATTTTCCTGAGCGGCAGATCCCCTTCTCGATCTGGCTATCTGGTTCCTGAAACCTATTACTTCCTTGCCGGTATACTCCTGTAAAACATCCTCAGCCGCCTGGCTAATGCGCGCTGTTTCATATCTCATCGTTCCCGGGGGTGTTTCCGCGGAAATGTTTATCTGCCGGGTTTCCTCATCAGGGAACATCAAAAATTTCATGCCTCCGAGAACTATATATCCCGCCGCAAGGAGCAACGCTACGAAAACAATAAATACAATGAATTTATGCCTTAGGATACTATTAACAATGGCTTCGTACTTATCCTC
>CAZUYM010000165.1:0-2870 GCA_964624805.1 uncultured Planctomycetia bacterium | reverse complement strand
GAAGAGAACATAATGGAAGCTAAAAGACTGGGTGCTGACGGTTTTATTCCCAAACCTTTCCGCATAGAGTTCCTGGACGACTTTCTTTTGCCGAAGATAAAGCTGCTGCAAAGCAGGAGAAAAAGCGGATAACCTCTCTTTCGGGGGGAATATCCGTATTTAAGGCAAGATCTCATAAAAAAAGCTGCATTTTAACGGTATAAAGTGTTTTTTTCTTGACTCTTTATGCCGAATCCGAGATAATCATCAGGTCGGTACAAGGCAGTACCGCCGCGTTATCGAAGAACAAAGGCGTTCTTTCCCGTGTGGAGGAGAACGCCTTTTTTTTGTGCTCCAATGCGTAAAAAAGAGGCAGTTTTAGACCGCAGATTTTACTGTATTTGCCAAAAAAAACGTAAACGTATTGGAGGTAGAAGATGGCACAGACGACAGTGGAGGTGAAGAAAATGGCAACAAAATCAGATTATGTACAGAATGTATGGGAAACCGTACAGAAAAGGAATCCCGGAGAGACGGAATTTCAGCAGGCAGTCAAGGAAGTACTTGACTCCCTCGCGCCGGTAGTGGCGAAGCACAAAAAATACGAAGAAGCCCGTATTCTTGAGAGGATAATCGAGCCGGAAAGACAGCTTATGTTCCGCGTACCGTGGCAGGCCGATAACGGTACCGTACAGGTGAACCGCGGTTTCAGGTTCGAGTTCAACAGCGCTCTCGGTCCTTACAAAGGCGGTCTGCGTTTTCATCCGACCGTTAACCAGAGCATCCTTAAGTTTCTCGGTTTCGAGCAGATCTTCAAAAACGCTCTTACCACACTCCCTATGGGCGGCGGTAAGGGTGGTTCAGATTTCGATCCCAAGGGCAAGTCTGACAACGAAGTTATGCGTTTTTGTCAGAGTTTCATGACAGAACTTTCCCGCCACATAGGTCCGGATACAGACGTTCCGGCCGGTGACATAGGTGTAGGCGGAAGAGAGATAGGTTTCATGTTCGGTCAGTACAAGCGTCTTCGCAACGAGTTTACGGGCGTTCTTACGGGAAAAGCTCTGAACTGGGGAGGCTCGCTTATACGTCCTGAAGCTACCGGTTACGGCGCGACTTACTTCGGCGAAGAGATGCTGAAGACTCGCGGCGACAGCTACAAGGGCAAAACAGTCCTGGTATCCGGTGCGGGTAACGTTGCGCAGTACACGGTCGAGAAGGTCAATCAGCTCGGCGGTAAGGTCGTGACTCTGTCTGACTCAGGCGGGACAATATACGATAAGGACGGAATAGACGCGGATAAACTCGCTTTCGTTATGGAACTCAAGAACGTAAAGAGGGGCCGCATAAAAGAGTATGCAGATAAGTATGGCTGTGAGTACAAAAAAGGCGAAAAACCCTGGAGCATCAAGGGTGACTGCGCGTTCCCGAGTGCCACTCAGAATGAGATCGACGGCAACGATGCTAAAACGTTGATAGCCAACGGTTGTATCCTTGTCTCGGAGGGCGCGAATATGCCTTCTACTCCGGAGGCGGTTGACCTGTTCGTAGACAAGAAGATCCTCTACGGTCCGGGTAAAGCCGCGAATGCCGGTGGTGTCGCGACATCAGGTCTCGAGATGAGCCAGAACTCGATGCGTCTTGGATGGAGCCGTGAAGAGGTTGACCAGAAGCTGAACGGCATCATGGTAGCAATTCACGACCAGTGTGTTAAAGCGGCCGATGAATACGGCGATCCGGGCAACTATGTTATGGGTGCCAACATTGCCGGGTTCACAAAAGTCGCTGACGCGATGCTGGATCAGGGCCTGGTATAAACCGGCTGTAAGATCCGAATGGTAAACGAAAAGGCCCGAAGGTGTATCCTTCGGGCCTTTTTTATTATTAACGCTCCTCGCCAGGCATGGTATAATCTATTTTTAAGGTAAGAGCTATTACAGGGAGTATAGTGTGGAAAACGTATCTTTTGGACTTGCTTTTCTCGCGGGGTTTCTTTCGTTTCTTTCTCCGTGCATATTGCCGCTGGTTCCCGGATATATTTCATTTCTTTCGGGTGTGTCTCTTGAAGAGCTGAGAAAAGGTTCCGCTCCCAGGGAAGTGGCCAGAAAAGCCGGGCTTACTTCGGTGTTCTTTGTTCTTGGATTTTCTCTGGTCTTTACACTTCTGGGGGCTTCAGCCTCGGCCGTAGGAAAGTTTATGATGCAGTACCTGACGATACTGACGAAGATCGCGGGTGCTTTGATATTTGTTCTCGGTCTTCATCTTCTGGGCGTTCTTAAAATGAAGTGGCTGAACTATGAGAAAAGGGTAACCCTGAGAAATATATCTCCGGGTTACTGGGGAGCGTTTCTTGTAGGTCTCGCGTTCGCTCTTGGGTGGTCGCCATGTGTCGGACCGATACTGGCCGGGATACTCGCTTTGGCGGCGACGCAGAAAACGCTCGTCAGGGGCATGGTAATGCTGCTTTTGTATTCTCTGGGGCTCGGCATACCGTTCATAGTAACAGGGTTCGCCGTAGGCGTGTTCATGAGGTTTTTTGAGAAATATAAACGTTTTATACGAGCCGGAGAGATAGTAGCGGGTGTTTTCCTGATAGGCCTTGGGATACTGATATTTACGGACAATGTAAGCATGCTGTTAAAGTATGTGCCGGAATCTTTCTATAATTTAGCCAAGTAGGGCGGCTAGAGAAGGGGGTACGCGATGAAAGAGAGATGTATAGTTACCGTTATGACGATGATGCTTTTGCTGGGGTCTTTCGGGCTGGTGTCATGTGACGGGCAGGGGGCAACTTCGGCGAATGCTGATATGGCGCCGGATTTTACATTAAAGGACCTCGACGGGAATGATTTCAGTTTCGCGTCTACTAAAGGCAACGTCGTGATACTGGA
>CAZUYM010000164.1:0-2900 GCA_964624805.1 uncultured Planctomycetia bacterium | reverse complement strand
ACGTTCTGAAGATCCGTACCTATGCGTTCCTTGTAGGTCCGGAAAGAACTGTCGATAACGAGTACCAGCACTATCGCGAGCGCGATAAGCACTATCCCCGTAAAACTTATTATCAGCTTTGTACCCAGCTTCATTCTGAAAATACCTCTTTATATTAAGACTTTTTATCTTCCAGAAGTTCTCTGACAGCCTGCAGCATGTCTACCATTCGGAAAGGTTTTGTAAAAGTGCGCAAAGCGCCTCCGATAAGCTTGGCGCCTTCGAGATAATCCATCGGCCCCTGAAACCCTCCCCCTGACATCGCGATCACCTTGGCGTCGGGAAAAGTCTTGTGAAGCTCGACCATCGTCTCTATACCCTCTTTCCCGGGCATTATTATGTCCGTTATAACAACATCGGCGGGATTCTCTGTGAACAGTTTTATGCCCTCGTCACCGTTTTCGGCAGTCTCTACTTCATAGCCCTCTTCTTCCAGAATAGTTTTCAAGGTGCTTCTGAAATCGTAACTATCGTCTATAACTATTATTCTTGCCATAAGACACATCCACCCGTTTCGTTATAAATATAACAGTAATATACACTATACAGCCGTGATTGACAACTGCGTGAGCCCTCAGGCTACTTTTCTTCGCTTATCCTCATAAAGCTTTGAATCGGCCATTTTGAACATCTGGGTTTCATCGGCGATACTGTCGGCGAAAGTGACTGCTCCCGCGCTTATGGTAAAGGTCAATTCTTTATCAATATCCTTGTCCATAAACTTTTTGCCTTCGACATTCTTTTTAAGCCTGTCGATCGCCATGACCGCCTGCTTGGAATCGGTCTCCGGCATTATGATGACGAATTCATCCCCGCCAAACCTGGCCACCATATCTGACTCCCTCAACGTCTCTTTCGCGACTGACGAAAACGTCTTAAGGACGAGATCTCCTGTGGCATGTCCGTAAGTATCATTTATGTTCTTAAAATCGTTTATATCGACTATTGCCAGCGAGAATACCTTGTCATATCTTTTAGCGGTAGTGAACGTTACCGCTAACTCTTTCTGGAAGAACCGGCTGTTAGGAAGCCCCGTAAGGTCGTCCGTCATGGCCATATCCTCATAAAAGCTCTTTTTCCCGAGAATAGCCTTGATCCTGGCTACCAGTTCTTCCCCATTAAAGGGTTTAGTGACATAATCATCCGCGCCCAGGTCGAGCCCCTTAACTACGTCATCCGTTTCTTTTTTTGCCGTAAGAAAAATAACCGGAATACTGGATAGTTGCGGATCCGAATTAAGCTGTTCCTTTATGCTCATGCCATCCATCCCCGGAAGCATGATGTCGAGAAGAACCAGGTCCGGCATAAATTCTGTTATCTTATCCTGTACATTCCTACCCGTATTGTACGTCGCCACCTCAAATCCAGCATCAGCAAGGATTGTATCCAGTATCTTAAGGATATCTTCTTCGTCGTCGACAACGAGTATCTTTTTTCTGCCTGTATCAGATATCATAGCTCTTCTGTTTTCTGTTTTCTTTTCCCCTCGGAATAACGAAGTGAAAAACCGTTCCTTTGCCTTTTTCCGATTCGGCCCATATCCTGCCATTATGCCTGCGTATTATCTCTTTTGATATGGCCAGCCCCAGTCCTGTACCACCCGCTCTTCTGCCCTCTTCAATATGCAGCTGCTCAAACGCCATAAAAAGTTTCGGCAGATCTTTCTTTTTTATTCCAACGCCGGTATCCCTCACTTCGGCATGAACTATCATTTCATCAAAACAGGTCGTGACCGTCACCCTGCCTTCATCCGTGAATTTTATAGCGTTATTCACCAGATTGGTCAGAACCTGTATGATCTTGTCCCTGTCGAACACGGCCACGGGCATCCTTCCCGCAAGATGCATTTCCAAAACTATCCCTTTTTCATTTGCCAGGTGCTGCATCCCCTCATGAACCTCTTCAACGGCACTGTTCAGGTCGTTCTCTTTTATATCGAGTTTTTCCTTACCCGCCTCAAGTTTTTGAAAATCCAGAACGTTACTTATCAGCCGCATCAGTCTATCTGAATTATTAACCACCATCTTGAGAAAATCTTCCTGTTTGCTGTTATTTATCTCTCCGGCGCTGCCTCGCAGAATAAGACCCACACTCTCTTTTATTACCGCAAGCGGAGTCTGGAGTTCATGCGTGACCATGGATACGAACTCGGATTTTATCTTCGTTGTCTGTATGAGGACCTCTTCCGCTTTCTTCCTGGTGGTTATATCCTGGAACACCTCCAGAACGGCCTTCTTGCCGTCATATATCATGCCGGTATGCGTTATGAGGAAGGTCTTGCCTCCCATAACGTGTCCCGTTTCGATGGAAGCGGTCTCGCCTATCTTGATACCTCTGGTCAGAGGGCACATAGTACATTGCTTATTATCATCCTTGTATAACTGCCAGCATTTTTTTCCCACAGAGTCTCTGCCGAAAATATCCTTCAGAAGTTTGTTCATAAAGAGGATATTCCCTTCCTCATCGACTATCTCCATACCGAAAGGTATGGTTTTTAAAAGCGTCTCCGTGAACCCGCTTATTTTCTTGTATCTTCTCAGATACACAGCCATGATCCCCCCGAATGCCATGAAAAGCACAACGGGAATAAACCTCATATAGAGTTCGTGGGATGATACGTCGGAGAAAAGCAGACCCGGGATATCGCCGCGATGATACACAAAATAATCCACCGCTACATCGAACATCCACGTCAAGGCTCCGAAAAAAAGAGCCACAATAATAAGTATTATAAATGTTTTCATTTTAGATTCTTTAAACGGGTATTTTTATTATGTTAATATATACTTCTCTTATTTTATACCGTTCCAGTATACTTTAAAAGCAAATTTTTAATAATATACCCCTCCACCGGAATGAAG
>CAZUYM010000163.1:0-2947 GCA_964624805.1 uncultured Planctomycetia bacterium | reverse complement strand
ATCGAGCCGGGGTCATTTTTAACGTTCCCGAAAACAAGAGCTTCCTCCGTATAACCTATTCCACATATGGATACATCTCCGTTAGCCAATATACCGAGAATACCTTTTATGGCGCATGTCCCGAAACTGCTTTTCTTTATCTCTTCGATCTGTTTGAACGCGGCAGGCACATCAACATACAAAAGACCCGTATATGGACCTCTGAAACTATCGACGTTTTCATAGAACTCCAGGACTTCAGTTATCGAAGGAGCTATACCCTCATCACAAAGCTGTTCCCCTCTGCCCACAGGTGATATTATGTTTATCTTCACGTCCCTGACCCCAAGCTCATGCATAAGACAGGTAAAGGCCTTAAAATCCTTCAAATTCTCCCGATACAACGTTATTATTACCTCCGGAGATATGCCCTCATCGATAAAGTTCCTTATGCCTCTTACCGCTCCTTTAAAAGCCCCCTTTTTCCCGCGAAATCTGTCATTTCTCTCTTCTGTCGCGCTGTCAAGGCTTACGGAAACGCTTGAAACTCCGTAAGCAGACATCATGCGGGCAACGTCCTTCGTAACCAGCGTACCATTGGTCTCCAGTATTATCTCGATGCCGGACTCTCCACAAAAACCCAGAAGACTTTCAAGGTCTGTTCTCAGCAAAGGTTCTCCCCCCGTGATCTTTATACTGCTGAGCCCCAAAGGTATCGCGGCAGACACTATCGCCGCTATTTGATCAGTCGACATCTCGTCGTCTGTAACATCAGACGTGCCCTTAACCGGAGGCGCCACCCAGCAGTGACTGCAGCAAAGATTACAGTACTGGGTAGGATTTATATAAAGTGAATTCAGCGGATATTCCGAAATATCCGTTTTTTTGTTCTCAGGAATATTGCAGCCGTACGTCATTTACACTCCTTAAATGAAAATAATTTTTCCCGCGGTACACGCGTGCCGTGCATATTAGAAAAAACCAGGCAGGTCGCGGGATCTATGCCTTTAAGATCATTGCCTGACGCATAGTACGCGGAAGCTCGGCAGCCGCCGTTACAATATGTCATATAATCGCATTCGACACATTCAGCGGAATGATCCGTCAACGGTTCGTTTGCAAGTGCCCTTATTTTGTTAAGCATCTCGGAATTCTGCCATATATCCTCGAGACTTTGCTTTCTTATATCACCGCAAATAAGTGTCCAGAATGCTGAGCAAGGCACCACTTTTCCGTCAGCCCTTATCGAAAGCGTTGACTGCCCCGCGGGGCATGTGGAGAAATTACCTCTATCGCCCTTACCGGGACCTTTAGTATAAAAATCTTTCAGCATATCTATCTTCTGTCCTATAGTGCCGCTGATACCGAGATCAGGATATTTTTCCCTCAAGAGAAGCACCCTTTCTATTATCTCCCTGTGGACATCCGCCTCGAAACGCATGTCCGAAGAGTATACAGCGGCTTTACCGCATTCAACGGCATCTCCGAAACTTACACTTCCGAGCCCCATGCTCAATGCCAGTTCCGCGATATTCTCTATATCCGTATAGTTATGCCTGTTAAGCATCGCTTTGATGGTAACCGGCAAGCTGTTATCCTGCAGGAGCTTTACCCCTCTAATCGCTTTTTTAAAAGACCCTTCTCCTCTTTGCCAGTCATGAACCTCAGGGCTCGCACCGTCTATGCTGACCTGTATTACCTTCAGGAACCTGAGATCCTTAAGATGTCTGACTATTTTTTCATCTATGAGCGTCCCGTTGCTAAGTATAGTGATCCTCATGGAATACGAGTTAAGCAGCTGCAGGAAATCACATATCCGGGTATAACAAAAAGGTTCGCCCCCGAAAAGGTCGAGTTCGAAAATATTAAGCCCCTTCAATTGATCCATCAACCTTACGATCTCTTCAAATGAAAGTTCGTTCGCTGAATCCCACGTGTCGGAAGTATTGCAATGCTTGCATTTAAGATTGCATCTTCCGGTAAGCGCCAGGTCTACCTGTGTGGGAAAAGGTTTGTTGTTCATTTTTTATCATCCTCCGGGCATTTAAAAACTGCAAGGTCGTGCTTGCAAAGAAGAAGGATCATCCTGAAAAGATCCTCTTCCGGGACCTCCGAGGTCCTTTTACCGTCAAGAGCGTCTCTTACGGCATTAAGGTCTTTATCCGCGCCCAGTTGCTCCATAATATCTAAGATCAAGTCACTGTCGGCCGACAGTATATCTGTATTTTCCCACGTAGTTATCGTGCCGCACATTCTTACAGGCTTTTTTACAAAGGTCATTTTACCGGTATTTTTTGAATAAAAAATGCTTTCAAGCTCAAGCAGCGGGTTACGTATAAATACCATCTCCCCTTTAAGCTTTATCTCCAACCCATTCATCGGCTTGTCGGCCAACGCGAAATCGAACTGTATCTTCCAACCGCCTTTGCAATTAAAATCACGACAGGACTGAGGTCTTGTTTCGTGTATGGAACATAACCTTTTTTCCTCGTCAAGGTATACGCAATAACCATCATCTCGTCTTTTTAAACGATATTTCCGGTTAGCGCAAACAACAGAAGTATTGTCGCACGGCTTGGAAGTCTGAAGACAGAAGGGATGGGCTTTGTAGCGTCCACTTGCATATTCTTCTTCGGTTATGTCGACATTGAACATACTGCAGCACATTGCCTGGCAAACCGGCAGCATTTCCATGCAATTACCGTTTATGTTGAGTTTTTTGTTCCTGCAATCGAGGATGTTTTCGGGCTTCGCGCTCATGGAATATATTATAACAGATGGTATGTAATATTAATAGAGGGGATTTGGTGATCAGTGAACTGTGAACTGTAAACTGGGAACTGGGAATAGAGAATCGGGAATGGTATCGTAATTCGAGGACCGGGACTGTTAATCTGAGTAATTGTGCGCGAAGCGAAACCGTGTATGCTGAAAAAGCGAGCGCAGAAGGTTCCCCGTAATAAAATAT
>CAZUYM010000162.1:0-2975 GCA_964624805.1 uncultured Planctomycetia bacterium | reverse complement strand
CGATGCTCACGCTTTGGAGGGTTTTTTTACCGTTTACGACCTTTATACTGATATCACTGTTCCGTATTTTTTCTATGGTCTTGTTATCAAGGTAGTCCAGAAAATTATTCACCCTGTCTATGTTATGATCGGCCCTGTTAAGCAAATATGCCATTGCTATTTTGGTGCTGGCAGCTTTTTCGGACATGAATTTCACGTATTCGATCGGTTTTTCCCCGAAGAAATGATAGGCTTCGCTTGCTCCCTTATAGCGGTCCAGCATGTTTTGCGCGTCGGCAGGGAATGTTAATTTATCATGGTCATAAGCGCTTTTTTCTTTTTCCAGGACATCTTTCATCCATTCATGCTCTTCGGCTTTTTTTGCGGGATCTTCGATCTCCTCGATTCTCTTGCTGTGGAACTCAACCGCTTCTGTAATGTTATGGCGTATCTCTTTGTCGCACCTGTTGGCCAGCTCTTTCAGGGCGGTTACCGGATCGCCTGCCCAGCTTTTCCCCAGATAAGCGTCGGCAAGAGCGAATATTTTATTTATAGTTTCGTCCAGATTTTTGCTGTTTTGTTTGGCTTCGGTCACTTCGAGAGCAAATAGCGCGAGACGCTGATTCTTCGTAGTGGCAAAATCTCCAAGAAGAGTCTGGTGATCTTTAGTGCTGCGATTCAGATATTTACACATCTTTATCATGCGTTCTATTGTGGAGAACTTGCCCTGAAATATCTCCGCCCTTATGTGCCGCAGCATCTCAAGGCTTATGCCCGGCTCCATGTCAGCCGTAGGGGTGAAAACATCGTCGGAAAAAGACCCTCTTATGTGGTGATAGAGCATTAACATATCTTTGGCGGGAACTTCTTTGATAGCGATGCTGCCATCTTCCTTGACGACGAACATCTGGGCCTTCCCTCTTTCGGCCATATCTATTTCACCCCATTTGGCTCCCCATTCCCCTATGTACACATCATTCGCGGCATTACGCTGCGCGGTACAGAAAGCATCGAACTGCCTCATGTCGAGACCAAAGATATCCTTTAATTTGCTTTCAAAAAGATCCCTTAGCTCTATGGCATGCTCAGCCTCTACCGAAAACAGCGTGAAATCTATATCACTTTCAAAGCGCATTTTTTCTATAGTCTCTGTCGCCCATCCGCCGATATCCCCTTTTGCCAGGAGAGTTGAATTGGGATTCTTCCTTATATACTCCGACAGCGCGGCGCTCCACACAAGCTTGACCATCTGCTGCCGGCGGCTGACCATCTGCTGTTCGATTACCCTGTACTCCGAGTTCCACTTTTCAACAGCTTTGGTGGTCGCTTCCGCTCCGCTCATCCCCTGATCGACAAGCCTCCGGGTCTCATTGTTCTGATAATCCGCCTTAAACGCTATCAGGTCTTTAAATCCCACCTGACTCTGCCCCATTTTCTTGAATATATCCCCCAGCTCACCGCCTGACGCATGAATGCTTTTCGCCTCATTTAGTATGGCAACACATTTATTGTTCAATGTTATTTGATGCGGTTTAAGGCCGGACCGTGTCAGATACTCGCTCTCTTCCTCTTTTTCCTCAACGGGTTTTGGGGAGTTAACCGCCGCCGCGGCATTAAGCGCGGTTAAATAAAAACTGACCAGCAGAATAAACATTATTGAAGATCTGTGTTTTATCATTTCACCCCGTTACTGTTTTTTATGAACCCATTGTCCCTGATCGTTCTGAGACGCCCATGTTCTTGTTCCATCAGCAAACCCGAAAGTTCCGCCGGCCGCTTTTCCCGCGGTCCATTGCCCAATATACCAGTTCCCGGTGGGCCACGTATAAACTCCATTCCCCTGGAACTGTCCGTTTCTTATCTGACCTACATAGTTGGATCCGTCTTTATATATCTTTTTACCGTGCCCGTGCTCTTTCCCTTCGATGAATTCACCTACATACTTTACACCGTTAGGATACCTTACATATCCATGGCCGTTACGGACCCCGTTATTGAACTGGCCTACATATATCGCCCCGTCAACAGCGAGATCAATGCCGTGTCCATTGGCTTTCCCGTCCGCATATTCCCCCTTGTATACGACCCCGTTGCTGTAATTACCGATGCCATGGCCATTGTAAGGCTTATTATTCAAATATTCTCCCACGTAGGAATTCCCGTTAGGGAATTTCGTCGATCCATGCCCCTGTCTCACTCCTGCCGTAAACTGCCCGGCATACTCCTCCCCGGTCGGCCAGATATACAAGCCATGGCCCGTTCTTTTACCATCCAGCCATTCACCGGAATACAGATCACCATTTGCCCAGCAAGCCGTACCCGGGCCGTCCTTCATATCTTCTTCCCACTCACCCGTGTAAGCAAAACCATCAGTCCCGGTAAATATTCCATATCCGTCTCTTTTTCCGTCCTTTAACCCTCCAATATATTTACCGTCCGAAAAATCTCTGGCTTCTATACCCTGATCTCCCGGTATTAGACCGCCCTGCTCCGTAATGATCTTAGCCCGCAGGTCTGCAATTAATCCTTTTGCTTCAGGGTCCTCGGGGGAAAGAATTATAGCCATTTGAAGTCTTTCATACGCTTTATCGGGTTCACCGCTTGCCATATAAGCTTTAGCCATAACCCTGTGAGGTATCGGTGAGGTTTTATCGATCTTTCTCGCTTCCAAAGCTTTCTGAAGCGCCGTATAGATCCATTTACTTTCCACCATGCCGGTTTCAATGTACAGCCCTATATACTCCTCTGCCTGTCCGCATAGCGACTCTACGGTCCAGGATCTCTCATTCTCAGTGGACATACTTTCAACCGCTATAGTGCCTTCTTTTTTTTGTGATTTTTTACATCCCGTCATTCCCGCGCATATGATAAATACGAAAAGAAAGGAAAAAATCACCGTTAGTGTTCTTCTGCTCATTTATGTCCCCCTTGTATAACAAAAGTAGAAAATATCAATTATTAAACCAAATGAATGGGTCGTACTATAAATAAAATCT
>CAZUYM010000161.1:0-2978 GCA_964624805.1 uncultured Planctomycetia bacterium | reverse complement strand
AATTTTGTCCCACGCCGACTAGAAATAGCGATCTATGAAGGAAAGGGCTCTGTTTATACCCCTTTTGAGGAAATTGCCTTCAAGGCGATCTTTCTGTCTTTCTTGCTGCAGGCAGTCAAGGATGCCGAGGCTTCCTATATACCCGGTTCTGTCGGGAGGCAGGTCTTCGAAGGGACGGGATATGCAGACACCGGCTTTTACGGGGATCGTAAAGCTCGTCTCCAGGAGTTCCACCATATCATGCATGAGAGCCCCTCCCCCTACGATAATGATCTTTCTCGCTTTTTCCCAGGCTGGCATCGAGGTTATCTTCGGGGCAAGCTCTTCGAGTTTCGCCCCATCAAGAGTGCCATTCTCCCTTATAATATCGCCGGTACCCGTGTTAAACACCTTGCAGCCGTCAAGTATGCCTTTTGTGAATATCATGACTTCCGTTATGTCTCTGCATATGTCGATCAGAGCCACGCCTGACTCCTTGTCTTCAGGACTCAGGACCCTGTGCGCCGCTGCAAGACCGGTAAAAACAAAACCCGCCGGCAAGAATCCGGCCTGAGATATACATTTCGACATATTTTTCACAATGGAAGAATCTATAGTAAGGATATTTACCCGGGACTCCAGTTTCACGCCTTCAAGGTTACGAGGGTTCTTTATCTCATCTTCCCCGTCCAGGGAAAAGCCTCTGACTATCCAGTGAAGAGGTTCCTTTTCCAGGGGTATCTTCGCGGCGGAACCGATCTCGACACACCTTTTAACGTCTCTTGAGGTTACTTCCCTGCCATACTTTGAAAGAAGAAGCGATCCGGAAGAAGGCATGAGCTTGATGGAGCTTGAACTGACAGCCGTATAAACGTCCTCTATTTTCTTGCCGGTCTTTTCCCTGAGCCTGTTAAGGGCTCCGGCTATCGAATCCGTTGCCATCGCGGCATCAACCACTATCCCCTTACGAAACCCCCTGGCACCCACACGACAGAACCCGTCGGAAATGTAATCACCGTTCCTTGTCCAGGTCGCGCTTACCAGAGATATGCCGTGATAACCCGCGTCCATTACCGCGAAATGACCGCCCATACGCTACTTGTGCTCCTATTTCCTCTTAAGTGATATAACTGCCGGTGCTCCGAACCTGAGGTCGATATATTTTATATCTTCCATCTTCATTTTCGGGTCCGACATAACCTTTTTGAGTTCTTCAATTTTTTCAGAAAAATCATCGGTGCCCATCTTGACGGTAACACCTGCTATTCCCAGCACTATGTTTTTTCTGTCAGATATATCTACATACTGTATCTCGTCTTTATAATCGAGCATCTTCCTGTTAAGACCATCCAGAAGCACAAGCGCCTGAGCGAGAGAAGTGTTATCTATCTTGCCACCCCGGGAAGGCGTGTTAAGAAAGAAGTTCAACCCCTTTATATTTACCAGTGTGCCCTTTTTCTGTCCTATCGAAAGAACGACGCCCTCAGAGTCTATTACGATACCGCCCGCGGTATCTATAACGGCCGCCGGCAGCCGGGATATGATATCCACTTCTATAGTATCGGGCATCCTCCTGCGAACCTCGACTTTTCTGAGCTGCGGATAATCGCTCTTTATGACGGTACGCACCTGCTTCAGGTCCACCTCGAATATATTCCTGCCGCCGTACAGTTTTTTCAGCCTGCCCTCTCCCTTCCAAAAAGAATAGTCCCTGTCCTTGTTGACGACTATTTCCTTTACAGCGAAAAAACGGCTGTTCGTAAAGAAAAACCATATACCGTACGCGCTGCCCGCGATAAGGGCTCCGCATATAATACCTGCCAATATTACCTTGACCGGCAGTCCGCTCCCGCGGGATCGCGATGAAGCCTTTTTTTTCTTTTTTGTCTTTTTTGGAGTCCTTCTTTTTGCCACAGCGTGTTCTCCTTTCAAACGTTCAACTTTCTTTCCGGGCCAATGCCCCCAGAAGCATCTTAACACATAATCCTAAAAAATCCACCCCCGCCGCGCCGGCGGCCATAGGCAAAAGGCTCCGTTCCGTGAGGCCTGGTATGGTGTTGACTTCAAGGATATACACCTTTCCGTCTTCCGAAAGCCTCATATCCACTCTTGAGAAATCCGCGCAGCCAAGAGCGTTATGCGCTTTGAGGCCCGCGTCCTGGGCTTTAAGAGCTGTCTCAGGATCCAGCTCCGCCGGAACTATGTACCTGGTATCTTTAGAATTATATTTCGCCTCAAAATCATATACGCCTTCCGCCGGTATGATCTCGACAACGGGCAGTGCCTTTCCTTCAAGCACACCCACTGTTATCTCTCGCCCCGGAATAAACTCCTCTATGATAATATCTTCGTCGAACTCGGCCGCGATCGATACCGCCTCGGCTATCAGACTTTCATCTTCCACCACTGACAAGCCGACACTCGATCCCTCATACCTGGGCTTTACTACACACGGCACATTAACGTCTGGAGTTTCAAAGCAACCGCGCTTTGCTACCTTATACAGGGGTGTGTTCAGGCCCTTTTCCTCGAACAGTTTTTTTGAAGCAAGTTTATCCAGCGCCAGATGTGACGCCTCCGGTCCGGAACCGGTATAAGGTATTCCCTTCCCCTCCAACATCCTCTGAACGGTCCCGTCCTCCCCAAACCTTCCGTGTAAAGCGATAAAAACCACATCTATACCGGCTTCTTCTACCGCGCTCATCAACGAATCCTCACTCACATCTATGAAAACCGGCAAAAGGCCCGCACCTTCTAAAGCTCCCCGGACGGTGCTCCCGCTTTTGAGGCTTATTACCCTCTCACTTGAAGGCCCGCCGGCAAGTATGCCTATTTTGTACTTTTTTAGCTTATCAATATCTTTATTCATTTCGTACTCTGTTTCAGAATAAGATTAAGATTGAGATTAAGAAAAATTCCTGCAGCTCAGCCTTAACCTCAATCTTAACCTTATTCTCTACAATTCCCTCTTCCCTATTCCCAATTCCCAGCTCACAGTT
>CAZUYM010000160.1:0-2987 GCA_964624805.1 uncultured Planctomycetia bacterium | reverse complement strand
GGCGAAGGATATAAGGAACATCAACCATGTTATTCTTGTTACAATGCCTTTCATTGTATCTCCTTTTATTATGCCGCTATTAGGGCTCGTTTAAGAGCGGCGTATTTCTGTATCAGTACCTGTTTATCGTATCTTTCCATGTCGGGCAGCAGAGTGAAGACTATTGTGCCATTTGACGGCAGATCCGCGGTTATATTAAGGTCTTCCAGCAGATCTTCTATTCTTTCCATGGTGCGTGGGTCAAGGTACTGGCTAAGGGAGATAGTCACCATCTCGGCCAGCGGATAATACATGTCCCAGTCATAAGCTTTCTCGTCTATATACGTCGAATGTACTCTTGACTCTATGTTTTTCAGGTCTTCCCGCGCGGAGTTCCGCGCGAATAGAAAGACTTCGGTGTCAGCACCGGTATATTTGTTTATGGTACGGGCTATCTTTTTACTGGAAGCTTTCTTGACAGTAAGGTTTCTCAGGAACCGCTCATACTTAGGATCTTTTCGGAGAGTCTCGAGTTCTTGAAGGACATTGAGTATCATAGTTGAATTAGCGCCCCCTACCCCGTCTTCAAAAAGAAGGACGACCTTTTTCTTTGTAAGGACGGAAAGAAGTTTGTCCCTGAACCCGGCGGCCACGCCTGAAGCTTCGGACATGTTGTATATCAACGGGTTGTCGCTATTAGTATTGAGTATTGGGTATTGAGTATTGAGTTCGTCGGAGGCTGATGACTGATCACTGATGACTGGTGACTGATTCGTATCTAGTATCTCGTATCTAGTATCTCGTTTATCTGCGCTCGCGGCTTCTGATGACAGTTTTTTTACTTTTCTTTCAAGGGAGCGCGTTCTTTTCATTAAGCGAGCCGCGTTTTTATCGTAGCTTGAGGAAACTGTCGATAAAGGCACGGGTACCCTTTTCTTTATCCCCTCGAGGGTAAAGAAGGGTATTGTTTTCGTCGCCTCGCGTAGTTTTCGCAACTTATTTTTATATTTAAGCAACAGCTTTTTGTATGCAAACAGCCTCCAGTCGTTCCAGAAATCCTTGAGTCGCCCCTGCATGCCGGTAACTGTTGCCTTTTCCTCAACTTCTGATGACTGATCACTGATGACTGGTGACTGATCCTCCGGATCCTCCTCGCCCGTTCCCTGGCGGGCAAACGGATCTTTTTCCCCTTCCTCGTTGACGGTTTCGAATAATGGCGTAACCCGGGTCGCTACTTTTCCGTCCTCTATATGCTCTTCGATCCGCTCGACATTACCTTCAGGCCTGAGAGCTATGAAGTCACCTGCCACAAAGGTTTTCGGGTCAGCGGGAATAGTCTTGGATTCAGGCAATTCGAGGGCCTTACCTCGCCGTTGCGGCCTGAAAAGCTTCCGCGCTGTCATTGGTGACAGCAGCAGGCGCTGCTTATCTATCCCGGTTATTTCAGATACCATATCCATATCATAGGACCCTGTAGATCCATACGCGAAGTCTACGTTGTCACCGAAAAGCTCTACAGCCAGGCTGTAGGCCTCTTTCATGCTTCTAATGTATTCCGCATGCCCCAGCCTTTTGTACCTTCTGCTTTCTTTGTTGATGTGGAACATCACTCTTACTCCAAGACCGTGTTCTTTATCAAGCTGAGCGATTTTTTTCAAGGCCCTGCGTGCTGTATCCCCCTCCTGGCCAAAGTCCCAGCCAGAAGTGAATATCGCCCTGTTAAAAGTTATCCCTTTTGATATCAGCAGACCTATGATATCACCGAAATCCTTGTCATTCGCGGAGTCGTAGTAGTCTCTCAAAGGATCGCTGTCAAACCAGCTGACGCGGGCGGGGTCAGCCTCAAGAAGGCCCTTATTTGCGCGCAGGATATCGACTATCTTACAGACGCGTTCCCAGGGCATAATATGCAGTTTAGGAGAAGATCCCCTGCCGCAGTAGGAACACTGTGAGGTGCAACCCTGCACGGGAGTGACAAGGATGGGAGTGCCGGTCTTCGCGGACAAGAGCACGGCTTTATTATACTGGTCGGTGTTGTTTTCTTTCTCGACCGTAGCCTTCTTAGCTATTTGCGCGAGGACTTCGCCCTCAATCGGCTGTCGATTGTCGACTGTCGACTCCCTGCGCCCTGCGCCTTGCGCCTTACCGTCAGCGTCTACATTTGATTCCTCCCCCGTCCCCTGGCGGGATTCGGTACTTTCGCCGGAGGTATCATTGGCGATCAGGTCCATCATCATTCCGAGTATGACCAATTCCCGCGGCATATTGAATTCCGCCGTTATTTGATTTTCAGGCGCGGTAAAGATGTAATACACAGGAGAAGACGCAAGCTCGGAATACCCGAGAGATGAAATGTCGATCTTTTTACAGAACCCCCCCACCGAGCCGGTAACAGTTTTGGCACTCCTTTTGAGTTCCCTATACCTGTCCAAGGTCTCCCGTATCAGAGCAGGTGAAATGACATCTTTTAATCCACGGATCCGGGAAAGCACAAATTCAATGTTTCCGGTTTCACGATGCGCGACAGCTTCATAAAGATTTCGTTGATCCATTTTTATGGTCTTGGGCTCGACGCGATACTCTCCGCGTTCCCGCACATATTTTTTTATATCGGCTTTTAACTCTTCCCATTCTTCGGCGAACTGTTCCATTTTCCGGTTCAGTTTCGCAACGACATGGTCTGTATCTTTGTCGGATCCGGACATTAAGGGCTGGTATGTATTCCCGTAAGCCAGATGATAATATTCAACGCTTAGTATCTCAGCCCAGAAAAACCTCAGGTTTGCTATCAGGCGATCCTTTCCCAGATCTTTTAATATACTTCTGGCAACAGAAGCTGCAGAAAAATTCCGGCTTAATATGACGTCCAGAGGAGAGTTTATGTCGTAATAGACCAGGGTCTGCTCCATATCATACTGATACACGCCGGGAACAGGCACGAGGGGCTTTATGAAGATATCGATTCCTTTTGCTACACCCATGTTCGCGAGCTCTTCATTAAGAGGAAG
>CAZUYM010000159.1:0-3005 GCA_964624805.1 uncultured Planctomycetia bacterium | reverse complement strand
TTAATGGCGGAGGCGACTTCGATCTTTTCAATATAGGCGTCCAGGCCGTCACGAGCCAGGACGACAAGGGAAGTATCAGCAAGGTCAATTCGGCTATAGACCTGAACAATACGGTAGTAAGCCTCGACGGGGAGATACGGCCGGTCAAGAATTTCGGCGTGATCTATGAAGTCGCGCAGAGCGGTTATGTCTCTAACGAGAAAGATCCCAACGAGGACATGATCTACGGTTCGGCTTTACGCATACAGCCGGAACTCAAAGTGAAGGACGCCAAGCTCAGATACCTGTACTACTACGTGACGCCCAAGTTCTATACCGACTCCGGCTCGGCCATGCCCGACAAAGAGCAGCATCAGCTTTCGTTGGACTGGAAGATAATGCGGGGGCTCTCGATATCCCTTATCGAGAACTACTACTGGAACCACCTCAAGGGGAGCACTCAGACCATGAGGACGACCAACGACGAAAAATACATGTCGGCATATATAAGGCCGCTGGTCAAAAGCCCCAGCTTCACTATAAGGCCGTATGTGAACCTTCTAAAGCGGGATTCGGACGATCTTAACAACACACTGGAATCCGCCACAAACACCTATGGCGTTTCTTTTAACGATAGCGTCGCGGACGGAATGGTCAATTACGGGATGGGATATGAACACAGGGAGTATTACGATATCGCGAATGACAGCATCGGGTCCGAAATCTACAACAGGGTAATGGCCAATATCGGTATCGATATAGACTTCTTCGGCAGAAGGCTGTATGTTTCAGACGACATATCAGTAGATTTCAGGTCCACGAAAACGGATAACAACTCCGATGTCACCGTCGCCAATTCCGTGAGCTGTGTGTATGACTTCCACGACCTGTGCAGTTTCAGGGGCGCGACGAACCTGCAGAACATGAACGGTGCCGGACCCGGTACAAACACAACCACTACCAGAAACTACGGGGAGTTCATCTTCACTTTTGATAAGAAGCGTTCCCTCAAGTGGATACTCAGGGCGGAACAGAACATGGTCCGTCCCGAAAACGGGTCCAACGGATACACCGAGGAAAGGTGCATAATGAAAGTGATGAGCAATTTCTGATAAGCTAAAAGGGAGGACATCATGAAAAAACTTACAATAACCGTTCTTGTGATCGCCACTGTAACTATGTTAACTCTCGCGGTCTCGGGCATGGGCCAGGCGACAAGGGTAACAAAAGAAGCGAATGTCGACAGGCAGCTTGCCGACCAGCTCGTGGGGTCGGTCTTTCAAGCCTACAGGAATTTTTCGATACCCTCTTTCATGGCTATAGTCTCTAAAGATTACTCCCCTGACAGGACGCAGCTTATTAACACGATAGGGGACTCCTACTACAAGACACTCATAATCAACATAGACTACTTCATAAACAAGGTCATGGGCGGGGACGGTACGATCGCCGTGCTCTTCAAGTGGCAGAAAAGCGCCCAGAATAAAAGCACTGGAAGGTTGATAAAAACCGAGGGTAACGCGACGTTCGTTTTCAAGAACCAGAACGGAACGTGGAAACTCATACGCATACAAGGCAGAAACCCGTTGATCTAGGAACCACAAACAAGAGGATAATATGAAAAAAATCAGGACTATATTAAGCGTTTTGCTGTGTTTCTCTGTTATTTTACCCGGCGAAACGCGCGCGGGCGAGGCCATAGATACCGTGATAAAAGGCTTGGGCGGTGGAGAGACGGTCTTTGACAGTGGAAAACGCCTGGCCTATGAAGGCGTGGAAAAGGTTATTTCCGACAGGGGCAATGCGCAGGAATCGGCTTTGTATTTCCTGTGGGAAAAAGCCTACGATACTTTCAGATTCGTGGTACAGCTGAAGGAAGAACAGCTTTCCGAGTTTAAGAGATATAAGATGGAATATAAAGATTATGGCTTGTCCTGGGATGGATACGAAGAATCATTGGACTTGTTCAAAAGGGTGGCTAAGACGGTAACTGAGCTTAATAAGGGGATAGAGAAGGCAATAGAAGGTGATTACGGCGAGGCGGTCGTAAGGGTGTTCACGGCGGCAGCCGAAGCGTTGGATGCCCCGCTGGTCAAGGCTCTATATGAAACATGTTTATGGACTCGTGATTCTATGGAGGCGGTCAAAGCTACGGGGGCGGCAAGGGATATTGAATCCCTTTACAAAATACTGCATACCGACAGCCAGATCCTGAAGAAAAAGATGGATCCTTTTTCCAAGGAACCGCCGGTCATACCCACGGACAGGGCAACAGTCGAATATTTTTACCAGAAGTATGTCTGGGATGATCAGGCTACAAGACAGCTTGTGAGGTCGTACGTGGACCTCAAGCACGGCGGATGGCCCGTGGACGAATGGAAGATACTTGTTATCAGGTATAACCGAGATGCCTACAGCGCCGACCCAAAACTCGAGGCGGAAGTCACGGAGCTGTACCAAAATTTTAAGAAAAAAGCCCTTCCGTGGATACTGGCCCTTATAAAAGATCTAAATAACCAGGTCAAGGTTGAATGGGCAAAAGTCAGGATGAGACAGCTGCAAAGCGGTGTGAACGACATGCAGCGCAAATTGGCATCCATGGAACATATTTTCCCGAGGTTTAAACAGGAACTTGAGGCCAGGGAAAAACTTGAAGCCGACGAATTGCCTTACTGGGAAGCGTGGCTGGGCGAGAGCCCGGCGGCTCTTAAGGAGATGTACAGGCTTCTAGAAACTCCTCAGACGCTTGGTCTTGCCCAGTCAAGATATTTGGACTGGAGAAGAAGGTTCCTTTTTAAGGCTATTCCCGGAGCGCATTTACTGGCGAAGGAAAAGCTTGAGAGTAAACTCAGGGCCGAATGGCAAAACTGGAAGACCTTCGGCGAAGCTTTGGAGGAGGCTATAGGGAAACAGAAGGAGAAAGTGGCAGCAAATCCGCAGATAGGATATGTGACGAAGCCCGCGGTAGAGATAAGCGATGAGATGAAGATCTACCAGGCCAGTTTTGAGCCTTTGATCGATCCCTT
>CAZUYM010000158.1:0-3023 GCA_964624805.1 uncultured Planctomycetia bacterium | reverse complement strand
CGGCATAAAATTACCTGTCAGCTCTATGCCGTTCATGAGGAAGCCTTCGGCCATAAACCCGCCCGTAAGGAAAGATGCCGTAATCCGGGCGATATCGGCGTTAATATTCAAAAATGACATGCCCTGAGTAAGAGCTATATTGTAGGATATGGCCGAAACCGTGTTCAAAGCAAGCGTCGGAAGATTCTCCAAAAGTCCGGTAAAACTGTTACTAAGAACGCTAATCCCGTTTTTAAGAGTCTCCGAAACCATATTTCCGGCAGTAGCTATGTTGGTAAAAAAGGTCTCTAAAATAGTCGGCAGGCTAACCACTACGGTAAAAATGCTCAAAACAAGGGTAGCTACACCTAATATTTTGCTTATGGTCTGACAGATCTCGTTATCTATGAAGGAAAGTGCGGCGGAAATAATGGCAAGGCCGAGGAAAATCCATGTAAAGAAGTTGCCTTTAACAAAAAGGGCTTCATGGTCGGATACTTCCTGGCCTGTCGGCGGGGCTCTCTCCGAGATAACATAACCGGACCATTGCATTCTGAAATCGACATTATTTACCGTTATCGCCTCTCCGGAAGTACCGTTGTTCGCCTCAAAATACGTTACGTTACCTTCCGCGTCTATGTCAGTGATTATGATGTAATGGTCGCTGTTCAAATGGACTATTACATCTTCCCCTCCTTGAACTATCCCCTCCAGATCCCAGAAGTCCATTTTGGCGTTATAAGTTGCCGTTTCCGTACTATCAAGATGCTTGTTAATATACTTATTCATCGAGTACAGCGATATTTCGAGAGCGCCTTCGGTGAAACAATCTATTGCCCCGGCGAGGATATCAGTGAGAATAAGGTCCCGGGCAATGTTTGAGAGATCCTCCACTATACCTTTTCCCTGGAGAAAATTCTGGACGGTTTCAAAAGCACACCTGCCAAAATTAATACTGGTCTCGGCAAGCCATTTCTCTATGACTTCTACGTCTTTTATGCCCCACGATGCTTCGTTGAGCATATCTATCTCGGCAAGAGTAAGCCCCAGAGTCTCCAGCATAGCCAACCTTGCGGCTTCAGTTGCATCTTCATCCAGATAATCATATAAGAACGCCGCTACAGACTCTCTCACTCCGGCATTGAACATGTTACGATCTTCATATTCCTGGGAGGTCAACAGCGCTTCCCTGAGAACAGCCACGTCAAAAACTATACGGTTCTCTGGATCAAGGCAACCCTGTCCGCTCGCGATATCAATCCATGACGCCACCTCGTCCCGTCCGGGATTACGCCCAAGTATTTTCATGTAGTATATATTTAGGAGCTGCTCCACTTCCTGCTCCAGGATCTCCCGCTCAGCATTCTCCTCCCTCTCGAGCACCATCGCCATAGAAGTGGAATATTCGGCTTCTATAGACGCTTTTGAAGAAGCTATGTCGGCGTCTATCTGTTCATACGCCTGCGCTGCCGCGCGGACAAGATCTCGCCTGGTATCCCTTACCTGCTGCAACTGGCGTTCTATATCTCCTCTTATGCTGTTCTTCTTTTTCCTGTCCCACGACCAGAAAGGGTTCCAGCTGTTCACGCTGTTAAGCTGCGACTGAAGCTGCTGCTCCGCCCTATTGCATGCCGCTATCTGAGTCTCTATATTATCCTTAACGTACTGCAAGGCCCCGTTCTTCGCTTCGGCAAGATCCACCAGCGCCTGGTCCGTCTTGGTCTCGATCTCGACCTTGGCGTTCTGAATGGCGTTCCTGGTCCTTATCCTCGTACCCTCATAATCGATGTCGATTATGTTCCCCTTATCATCGTATGAGTATTTGACAACGGAATCCCATTCCGGATCTGTTATCTCTACGAGACGTCCGTCCTCATCAAAATGTTCTACCCGCATATTGCCCTTCAAGGCGCATACGATCTTTCCTTCCGCGTCAAAGGTCGTCATCATAGTCCAGGAATCGTCTTTAAAATAATTGGGTAATTGCTCCTTGGCAAGCTGCACCTCAGGACCAAGCAGTTCCTCGAAAGTCAACACCACGTCGTTCTCAACCGCGTACTCTTTAAGGCCGTTAACGTCTATCTGGAGTTTGGGAGAATTCTCGTTAAAAACACTGGGAGGAGTCTCGCCTTTCATGAGCACTTTGCCACCCTGGTAAGCCTGCTGAAGGAGATCAAAGATCGCTTCTTCCTGTCCGGCATAACTGTGAGTAAGCGACATCTCGGAGACCGTAGTTATGTCGTAAAATCCTTCCCGCACGGCTCCGGTACTGTTGATATAATTTCTATTTATGAGTTCCGTCCATAACATATCAGCAAGCGGCGCGGCCGAGGCAAGACCACTTCTATTTATGCTTCCATACAACGGGAACTCTACCCCTAAGCCCCCTCCGATGAATGGATAAAAATCTGAGGGACTCCTGCCCCACATGGCAGTATACAAAAGCTCAAATATAGCATTCTCTCTGCCCGCATAGCTGTGCGTCAGCGTAAGGTCTTCCGCACCGTCCAGATCCTTTACCTTATCCCGTGTTACCCCGCTATGGTCAATATAACCGTTGCTTATAAGATCTTCCCATAATATGTCCGTGAACGGCGCTGCTGCCGTGATCTTCTCTTTTGTGATCATACCTATATCAAGGTTTGAACCGAGTCCACAGGATATCTTGACCCCTATGTTGACTATGCGGCTCGGGTCAAACCCTTCCGATGTCTCTCCTCCCAGAATATACGGGCTGCCGGGTTTCAGCCTGATAGTGTACCAGGTATCCGCTCTGGACAGAAAAACGCTGGTTCCGTACTGGAAATCGTATTCCTCATCCTTTACAAAAACCTGTGCCCAGCAGGGTTCCCCTTCGGTGGGGATGAACTGTGCCGGTACATTTACCTTGAACACGAGTTCTTTGCCCCTCAGGTCTATCGGACCCGCGTAATTGTAACCGGCTATATCGTACCTCAAGTCGACAAACATCTCCCCGTGATTGTAGCTTACGTCACCCGCCTTGAGTACCGTATCCGCCACCCACTGGTCATCAGTGTTGTCAC
>CAZUYM010000157.1:0-3035 GCA_964624805.1 uncultured Planctomycetia bacterium | reverse complement strand
CCCAGGACTATCCCCTGCAGGACAACATCGTCAATACTGAATACACCTTCGGCGCCGCCGGCGGATGAACCGCCCACATCGCCTACAAGCGGGACGAACGGGTCACGTCTGCCGAGTGAATTATATAAAGGATCACCGGTCTCATCCTGCGCGAAAGATACGGGCGTCAGCGCCGCCAGGACGCAGAACATACAAAAAACCTTTATAAAAAAATTATTTCTTTTCATCTTCCACCGATACGTAAGTCTTAAGGACCATGTTTACATTGTGCCTTCGTGGAGAACCGGGATCATTCTGTATTTTGAGGTCCTCCACTGTTAAAAATCGCTGTCCTTCCTCAAGATCGTTCACGAACTGTCCCATCTGATGGTATCCGCTCTCGGCCGTTATGACAACTGGCATAGCGTAATAGTACTGTTTCTCTTTCCCTTTATTTGATCCGTCTGAAAGCGCTTGCGGGGTCACGCTTATTATCTTCACATTGTTCTTCTTTGCCACAGCAGCCAGCTCTTCCAGAAAAGCCGGTATCTCTTTTTCTGCCGGGAGCTGCGCGGCATAGACCGCCTGTTCTTCTCTTAATTTTCCAAGCCGTCCGGTCATCTCGTCCAGTTTCTTCATCCTGTTGTTGACAAGGCTGATATTATTATTCAGCTCTGTAACTGTCCTTGATACCCGGGACAAACTGTTAAATTTGGGGAGCACGAGAAAAACCAGGTACAAAACAGCCACGACCATGACAACACCCACTATTGTGTAAAGACGTTTCTGTTCGTCCTCAAAAAAATCTTTTATATCCTCGATATCGAAATCGATGTTTTTCAGATCTATCATTTTTTCTTTTTCCCCGGGGCTGAAGGTTTTGAGCTTTCAGAAAACTTGCAGGACAGCGTGAACATCATGACCTCCTCGCCGTCCATTACCTGCCCCCGCATATTCTGAAGTTCCACATCACTGAAATAATGGGAAAAATCCTTATTTTTTTTAAGGCTGGTTATGAATTTGGCCACCGTAGTGGTCGCGGCTTCGCTCTTACCTACCGCGTACCCTTTAAGCACAAGTGCCGTAGGGAGTTCATCCCCCCTTTTAATACTGTAGGGCCTGCCGTTGAACTGGAGATTAAACTCCGACAACCAGACATTGGGTATTATCGCCTGGTTGAGTCCCGAAAGCACCTTGGTCCAGCTCAGGTCCGGTTTCGCTATTTTTCTGACAGCCGTGATCCTCTTATCTAGCTCATTGGTCTCCCGGGCAATAGCATCGGTCTTTTCCTTTTGAGGCTGCATCTCGTCCCATTTCCCTTTGAGCGTCTTTGAAAGGCCGTTCTTGTTCATGACAAGGAGAGAAAACAGAAGGTGCGCCACAATAAGCGCTCCCAAAAGCCCAAAAACGATCGGCAAAAGAGGAAGTTTTGGCAACTCGAGAGCCGGACCGGCCGAAGATGTTTCCTTCTTCTTTTTTTTCCTTTTTCGCAGTTCTTTTGGAAGCAGGTTAAGTTCTATCATATATTTCTACCGATCGATCTCTTTAATCCCTTATAGCCAATCCTATGCTTACGGCAAGCTGCGCGGCTACCGAATCCACGTCTTCTCTTGAAATGGTATCCGTAACGTCCAGGCCCTTTATCGGATTCCATTGCTTGACTTCAATCCCAAGTTTCTCCACTAAAAATTCGATCACCCCCGCCTGGTAGATCATTCCTCCCGAACAGAACACTTCTTTGACGTTCTTGTTATAGCGGTTCTCAAAATACCCCATAGAGAGCTGTACTTCTTTTATCATATCCTCCAGGACCGGTGTCGTCGCTCCCAGAAGAGCGTCCTTGTCTACATCGCCTATTCCCAGCTTACTCTCTTCAGCTTTTTCGGGTGATATGGACATCCCCTTACATATCGCCGCCGTCACGTCCCTGCCTCCGATCTGTATCTGTCTCATAAAACTTGGGACACCCCCTATCGAGACCAGGACATCGGTCTGAGAATGCCCTATGTGCAGAAAGGCGGTGCCAGATTCAGCGTCAGGCTGATTTGAATTCGCAAAAGCGTTAAAGACGGCGAACGGGCTTATATCCAGCAGATTGACTGCCATGTCCAGTTTCTCGGCGGTGTGGACGACAGATTCGACCAGTTCTCTTTTCGCTGCAGCCAGAAGCACCTGCATCTGGCCGGATTCAGTGCCCTCGCCGAGAATAATAGAATCAAGTACCACTTCGTTGATGTCAAAAGGGATATATTTTTCAGCTTCGAAGGATAAAGCTCCTTCAAGCTGCTGTTTGCTCATTTTTGGGAGGTTTATAAACCTGACTATAACATCCGGGCCGGAGATGGAAAGGTTAATGCTTTCGGGGTGCAGTTCGATCTCATCCAGAGTTTCCTTTATCACATTTTCTATCTTTGAGCCCTTCTGGCCAACGGGTATCCTCTTGATGTTATACGCGCTCAGGATGTTTCTGCCGCTTTCCTTACCCATAGATACGACCTTAACGGAATATGATCCGATATCAAGGCCTACTGATTCTTCCTTCTTTTTTCCGCCAAAATTGAAATTTATCATTTTACGCTATATATTGCTGTTTTCCGGTTGGATACTACAATACTGTGTATATTTACCCGCTATATATAATTATTACACAAAGGGTATCATACGAATGTGCCATTGTCAAGGTGAGGGGGAAATTAGTTGGGGTGCTTAGAAACGCTCTTGAGGGATAAGGGTTGAGGGTTGAGGGTTAAAATAGCGGAAAATCCTGGATTCCCCCCCCTAATCGTGCTCAGATTCTGAATACTAGATGCTGGATACTGGTAAATACAGGATATCAGGTAACTAGGGGATCAGGGACTAGGACATCAGGGAAATCGTCATCCCCGCATGCGACCGAGGGCAAAGGTCCCCGAGGAAGTGCCGAATACCAGAGGGCTTCGGTCTCTAAGCGGGGATCCAATAAAAATTATACTTTTATGTGATCCCGGATATTCGCCTTTTGCGGATTCCGGGATGACGTTTTGATTCCCGCTGGAGTTTATCCTGTACCGAACTTG
>CAZUYM010000156.1:0-3105 GCA_964624805.1 uncultured Planctomycetia bacterium | reverse complement strand
CTTCATCCAACTGAACGATCTTCGCGCCGGGATAATAATGTTCGAGTATTCTCTCATCAGACCATCTTCTGAGTCCAAGCCCGAAAGCTCCCCACTGACACATACCCACGCCGTGCCCCCATCCATAACCGCTGAAAAGATAAAAGAACGGATATTTTTTTATGCGAAAATTAGCGCTTTTAAGCACATTTCTTCCTACCGCCGCACGGAAATCTCCGGTAGATATTTCGAGCCATTTTCTGCGGGACTTTACTTTAATATACTCCAGCCGGCCCGATTCATCTCGCGGTCCGGATCTTAGATCTTCTACATTCGTCAGCGCGTATCCTCTGGCATTAAGCTTATCCAGGATAGTCTTGGTCTGGACTCTTACCTGCCACCTGAAATAAGGTGTCCATCTGCACCAGGGACACTTAACACCTTTTAGCGGGCCTTTGCCGTTCTCCGCGAAAAACGATTCCTCACCCCACGCCAGGGACGCGCTCTCGGTATGCCCCCCGCAGCACGCGTGAAAATATCCAGGCAGGATCTTCCCCTCATATTCCAGGATCTCCCCCCGTGTCGAAACTACCGCTTTCGTGGTACGCCATTTTTCACAGGATTTTCCCCCGTAAACCTGAGAATAAGTATCCGCAGTAAGATCGTACATATTCCCGGCACGTTTGTAGGATTGGTATACTGCGTAACTGCGCGACGCTATCGCCTGCGCCTTAAGAACGGAAAAAGGCCAGAGACTATGCACTTCTTTCGGCAGCACCCCTTTCAGGTAATCTTCCAACTCCACCCTGTTTATCGCCGTTAGTCCCTCATCCATTATGACTATATCAAGGTCACCCCTATAAAGCGTACCGTTAACCTTAATGCCGGAACTTTTATGGGGTACGATACGTATCGAATCGACCTTAAACTCTTCCTCCCCGACACCGATGCTCCCGGAAGAAAACTTAACTTTAGTGCCTTCGCCGATCGCCCTTTCACGTCTCAGTACATCTCCGTTATTATTGTCGTAGATATCTGTATTAGATGTTGTACTTATCTGCAGAGTCTTAAGCGCGTATGCTATCCTTACACGGATTATTAAGGGCTGCTTGTTGTAAACTATGTTGCCGAGTGGTATGAAAAAGAATTTAAGGACTATGGCCGCTGCCACGAGTATGATTACGAACTTTATGATCCTTCTTGCTGTCATATCATGGGACCCGGAATCGAAAGTTGCAACAAACTAAATACTGGATACTGAATACTGAATACTACTTCGCGAGCGTTCTAGAATAATTTTCCCTGTCCGCTCGCCTTACCCATATAATCCATGGCTTCTTCAGTGAGTTCTCGGCCGCGGGACGTTCTTCTTAAAAACCCTATTTTCAAAAGATACGGTTCGACTACATCCTCTATTGTATCGGCTTCTTCATTGAGGGAGGAGGCAAGAGCGTCAATACCTACCGGCCCTCCCTTGTAGGATGAATAAATGACCTCAAGTATCTTGCGATCGATCCTGTCCAGGCCTTTTCCGTCTATACCGTGAAGGGAAAGAGCTTCGATGGTAGCCTCACGTGTTATTTTGCCATCGGACCTGACTTCCACCCAGTCCCTCACCCTCCGCAAAAGACGGTTCGCTATACGCGGAGTACCTCTTGAACGCCTGGATATCTCTGATGCCCCTTCATCATCTATGGGTATCCCCAGAAGATTCGCTGACCTCTTGATTATGGTAGCCAGTTCTTCGGGGGTGTAGAAGTCCAGGTGAAAAAACATCCCGAACCTGTCCCTGAGCGGAGCGCTTAAAAGTCCCGCCCTGGTCGTAGCGCCTATAAGAGTGAACCTCTTGATGTTGAACTTAACCGTCTTGGCATATGGGCCTTTATCCACGAGAAAATCTATCTGAAAATTCTCCATGGCCGGATACATGAACTCCTCCACCACCTTAGAAAGCCGGTGTATCTCGTCTATAAACAGTATGTCTCCTTCGGACAGGTTGGTCATGATACCTATCAGGTCACCCGCCCTCTCTATAGCCGGACCGCTGGTTGCCGTTATCTTAGCTCCTCTTTCATTAGCCACTATGTGGGCAAGGGAGGTTTTCCCCAGACCGGGGGGGCCGGAAAGCAGCATATGCTCCACCGGTTCTTCCCGTTTTATCGCCGCCTGGAGACCAATATCAAGAGACCCCTTAACCGCGTCCTGCCCTATGAAATCCTCGAGCGTCTTCGGCCTGAGAGAAAGGTTCATAATAAGGTCGTCTTCGGTCTCTACATGGCGTATTACCTCATCATTTTTATCGATGAATTTTTCTCTCTTGCTTTTATCTTCAGACATTTTTATTCTCCTGTAGGATCCAGCTTAAACCTTTAGCCTTTCGCCTCTAGCCTCTCGCCTTTATTTTTCCGCCCTTCGCTCCCTATAGACCTCGTTCAAGAGCTCTTCGCTCGTTTTAAGGTCCGGCTCTCTCTCTATGGCCTTATTTATCATCGCTTCAGCTTCATTTTTCTTATACTGCAGCTGCAGAAGTATTTCCAAAGCTTCACCTTTTATATCTTCATGTTCTTTTTTGAAGGTTATATTTTCATCCCTTATGAGGCCGTACTTGCCTACCTTTCCTCTCAGCTTCGCTATTATCTCCGCGGCTTTACGTGCGCCTATCCCGGGAAGACCTTTAAGAAAAGATTCATTGCCCCCATCGATCGCTCCCGCGATCAAGGAAAAGGGTTCTGCAAGAGCCCGGCAGGCCGCTTTCGGACCTATGCCTGAAACCGAAATAAACTTCTCGAAGAACTCCTTTTCGACTTCATTCTGAAAACCTATAAGCACCGGAACACCAGTTGACTGTGTCATCTGAAAATAATGGTACGTGATAAGCTCTGTCTGTTCTGCGCTGAGAGCTCCTTCTTCATCCATGGCGTTCATGACAGCCAGCGGCATCAGGACCTCATAAGATATCCCACCGCTCTCTATCAGTATCGTACCTTCTTTTTTTACTGTTATTTTCCCAGATATTCTTGAGATCATAGTGCTCCCGGTAACCGCTATTTTTGTTCATTGTTCTTCGTTCGTTGTTCATCGTCCTCATCAATGAACAATGAACTATGAACCGCTTCTATTTACTCC
>CAZUYM010000155.1:1934-3128 GCA_964624805.1 uncultured Planctomycetia bacterium | reverse complement strand
GCAGTGAATCCCGCGGATTTTATGTTCCAGGGTTTAGTGGGGGAGAATACTGATAGAAGAACAAAACTATGCTTTCTGAGGTTGTAAAGGGAAATTATTATGCTACACTTTGATATAGATAGCGATACTTGTTCATTGTTTTTGACAAAGGTACAACCTGTGAAAGCAGGTGCCACAAAGCTCAAGAGCCTAAAGCCGTACGGCTATGGTAGTCAGCTACCGGAAATAAAGTGAAAACCACAGTTTCCGAGCTGTGGTTTTTTGTTTTTTAATAACAATGCAGTGCAATACTAACGAGAGGGGGAAAAATGAAGGTAATAGCTATTGTGTTGGTCGCCTTTATGGCGCTTTCTACGGTAACAGTTTTTGCCGTTGAAAGAGAAGATCCGATCACGGGTTCAGTGAAAACCGTGGGAAGAGCCGCTAAGGGTACTGTCGAAACGGCAGTGAGCCCGATAGTGGCAGTGGGAAAAGGAGAGCCGGAAAAGATAGTTACGGCTCCTCTGGAAAAAGGCGGAGAGACCGTGTATAACGCAGCTGTAGACACGGGCAAGACTGCGACCATGCAGAAGGTTGATGATATGTAACAAGACTTAAGAAGTCTGAATAAACGCAGCGGACTTAAGTTGAAAAAATGCTTGATGGGGGGCGTCTTTTCTAGAGAGCTAAGTTCTTTGGGAAAGATGTCCCCTTTGTATTTTGTTTTTTTTCGGTACAAAGAGAGAGGTAACCATGAAGAGAAAAGCGTTGATATTTTCAGTGTTAGTGTTGTTTGTTATGTGTCTGGTTCCGCAATTATCGCAGGCCGATGGGAATAAAGGCGGGGGAGGGTATCACGATAAGGGATTGGATGACAAGATCCTTTTTAAGGCCAAGTTCATGCTCAAGAACCAGGATGAACTGGGGCTCTCCAAAGAGCAGGTCGCAAAAATAAAAGAAGTGAAGATCGCTGTCAAAAAGGATACTGTAAAAAGAGATGCCGAGATCGAGCTGCTAAAGATAGATATTATGGCAAAAATGTATGAGGATAAGATCGATGTGGCCGGAATAGACAAACTGATCGATAAGAAATATGATCTGAAAAAGGCAAAGGCAAAAGCTCTGGTACAGACCTGCGCGGATCTGAGAGACATTCTTACAGAAGACCAGATGAAAGAATTCAAGACGATGTGCCGCAAATCGTGTAAGAAGTAG
>CAZUYM010000155.1:0-1834 GCA_964624805.1 uncultured Planctomycetia bacterium | reverse complement strand
TGAGAACCTTAATTATAACTTTGTTTATATGTGTGATGATGACAAACGCCAGTGCAGAAGACAGATACGAGAAAGCTACGTTCGCCGGAGGATGCTTCTGGTGTATGGAAGGCCCCTTTGAGGAGATCGAAGGCGTTCAGGACGTGGTATCCGGTTACACCGGAGGGGACGTAGAATATCCTACCTATGAAAGGGTGTCAACGGGGATGACCGGACATGCGGAGGCGGTGCAGGTCACATACGATCCGTCAAAAGTATCCTATCCGGAACTTCTGGAAGTATTCTGGAGGCAGATCGACCCGACAGACGCTTCAGGACAGTTTGCCGATAAAGGTTCCCAGTACAGGACGGCTATCTTTTACCACAATGAAGAACAGAAAACTCTTGCCGAGAAGTCAAAGGACGTTCTTGAAAAGTCAGGCAAATTCGATGCGCCTGTAGTCACCGAGATAACTCCGTTCGGTGAATTCTACAGGGCGGAAGATTATCATCAGGATTACTACAAGAATTTCTCCAACGATTACAAAAAATACAAAAAAGGATCGGGTCGGGACAGATTCCTTGATATAGCCTGGGGTAACGCGAAGTCTTATAAAAAACTCCCGGAGAATGAATTAAAAGAAAAATTGACGCCCCTGCAGTATGAGGTCACACAGAAAAACGGTACCGAACGCGCTTTTAAAAATGAGTACTGGGATAATAAGAAAGAGGGCATATACGTGGATGTTGTTTCCGGAGAACCTCTTTTCAGCTCCAGGGATAAGTACGCCTCAGGTTGCGGCTGGCCGAGCTTTACTAAACCGCTTGAGGGAGGGAATATAGTTGTGAAGGAAGACAGGAGTCTTTTAACGATAAGGATGGAAGTTCGGAGTAAACACGCGGATTCACATTTGGGTCATATTTTTGACGATGGTCCAGAGCCTGCCGGACTCAGGTACTGCATAAACTCCGCGGCACTGAAGTTTATACCAAAAGAGGACCTGGATAAAGAAGGGTACTCCGATTACAAGGAACTTTTTAAGTAAGAGAGGTGGTTATGTCAGAAGATCCTAAAAATGCCCTCGAAGAATGGTGGAAACTGGCGGATGAAGTTAACCGCATTTCAAAGATGAAACCGTTAACACCGGGACAGCCTATACCCACGCATACCAAAGAAGAGATATCGAGAATGCTGGAGCTTTGCGAGGAAGAGAAGAAGGCTCTCAAAAGATATCTGGAAAGTATCGATAATACGGAAAAGTGAGGTTGAGATGAAGAAGATCCTGATAATATTGCTTGTGCTGAGTTTATCGGTTCCGATATACGCGCAGGAAGCGGAAAAAAGTGATGAAAGCATGGATTCCCTGATGTCCATGGTATCCACCGACGACGCGTCTATCAGAGAGGAAGCCGTGCAGCTGGGGATACCGCAGTCGCAGCATAAGAGATTCGTGTCTGATATGAGAGATCTAAACAGGCAATACCAACAGGGGTCGCTGACCCGGACGGAGTATATCGGTGCCAAGCGCGCTCTTATAGAGAACTCGAAATAGTAGCGATTAGGTATAGGATTTCAGATTGCAGATTGTAGATTGTAGATTTCAGATATCTGACATCTCTTCAGTGTTATTGTTCACCGTTCACAGTTAACCATTTACCATTTACAGTTCACAACTTAAAGGCTACAATAATACCGAAATTTTATTTGATGACATAACGTTACATAACAGGTAACAGGAGACAATGAAGATAAAAATAACAATTTGTGTTTTCATCCTGGCGTGTATGGGGCTTTTTAACGCCCCCTCCCACGCGGAGGAAACAGAAGAGCCAAAGAAGATAGAGATCAAACACG
>CAZUYM010000154.1:0-3146 GCA_964624805.1 uncultured Planctomycetia bacterium | reverse complement strand
GGCGTATTTCTGGACGTCATCAATATCATATAAAAAATAGATAAGGTCTCCCGCAAAGAGGTCTGTCTTACATACACACTCAAGACCGCCAAATATACTTTTGAATGCCCTCTCGTAATGGGCGCCATACTCGCGGGAGCGTCAAGTAATGAAATATCATCTCTTTCCCGGCTGGGCATTTCTCTGGGGCAAGCCTTTCAGATACAGGATGACCTTCTGGATATTTTTTCATCAAGCAAAAAGATCGGCAAACCGGTCCTTTCGGATCTGAACGAATCGAAGAAAACCCTTCTTTTGTGGAGAACATACAACAAACTTCCTCAAAAAGAGAAAAGAGAGCTGAAGCGCCTTCTTGACAAAAAGAAAAAGTCTTACGCGGACCTTCTTAAGTTCCGTAAAATGATAAAAACTGTCGGTGCCGGTGAGTACTGTATAGAAATAGCGGACTACCTCCTCTCGGATGCTTCGTCCACCCTTGAGAGCCTCCGTATGAACAAAAAATACAAAACCTCCCTCAAGAACGTCATGGAACTGTGGTTTGACAAGACCAGGGAAATAAAAACCAGCATATAATATTCTTCTCATGAAAGTAAATGTAGCGAAAAGTTCGGGTTTCTGTTTCGGTGTAAGACTGGCCATTGAAAAGGCTAAGGACCTTGCCGATAAGGGCCAGCCCGTGCATGTTCTTGGTGATATTGTCCACAATACCTTCGTTGTATGCGAACTCGAGCAAAAAGGCGTAAAAAAAATAAAGCGTATACGCCCCGTTAAGAACTCCACCCTTATAATAAGAGCCCACGGAGCTACCAGCAAGACTTTTGACCGGGCAAAAAGCTGCGGTTACCGCATCGTTGACGCCACGTGCCCCAAAGTAAAAGATATCTACGAGATAGCCCGAAAACTGGAAAAAGACAATACCATTATTATAATCGGCGATTCCGGGCATGACGAAGTGAAAGGCATCGCCGGGCAGCTCAAAAAAAGGCCTATAACCATAGAGTCTCCACGGGATGTTTCCGTAAAACGATTATCCCGTGTCAAAAAAGCCGCGGTCATAACCCAGTCCACCCAGACCATGGACAACATAACAAAGATAATGGTACGCCTGAAAAAGATAATACCCCAGGTGTCGCTGCATAACACGACCTGCCGCACCACGAGGGTAAAACAGAAAGAAATTGAATCTCTTCCTGTACAGAACGACGTTGTCCTGATAATAGGTTCCAGGATCAGCGCTAACACAAAAAGGCTTTATCAGATATCGCGCAGAATAAACAAAAAGACCCACTGGATAGAATGCGCTAAAGACATAAGAAGCTCCTGGTTCTCCTCGGCCAAGAAAGTCGGTGTCATGGCCGGCGCCTCGACTCCCGACAACATCACGCAGGAAGTCGTGGCAAAACTCGAACGGATGAAAACCTCTTAAAAATGCAGAATATATTTTTGCCAGTAAAAGACAAAGTGGACTTGCGCAGGGTGAGGTGTTCACTCTCCCCGGAAGAGGTCTTTTCGCGTTTTGCTGATGGTGAGAACGTTTCTTTTCTTAACAGCTCCATGGAAAGCGATGCCGCGCGGTTTTCCATACTGGGGACACACCCTTTCCTGACACTGAAACACAAGAACGGCATAGTCGAAGCGACATCTTACGGCCATACCATCTTTCAGGAAATAGACCCTTTCGACGGCCTGACTCTCGCTCTCGAGAAGTATCATGTGGACAACCCCACCGATCTGCCTTTTATCGCGGGCGGTATCGGATATTTTTCATATGATCTCAAAAATTCACTGGAAAATCTGCCGTCCAAAGCCGTGGACGATATTTTACTGCCCGATATGTATTTCGCCTTTTACCAGGCACTTATCATATTCGACCGGCTCGACCCCGGATACGTACATATAAGCTTGCTCGATGTAGGGTCCCCTCTCGCTCCTGATATAGAGACGCTCCGTACAGATATCCTGGAAAAACTCAATTTAACTGCCCCGGAGTCCGTCACAAGTCACGCCATCAAGCAGAATCCCGTATTCGGATCCAATTTCAGCAAAAACGAATATCTCGGCGCTATAAAAAAGGTCAAAGAACATATAAGTGCCGGCGACATATATCAGGTCTGCCTGTCCCAAAGGTTCAAATCAGCATCATCCCTCCCGCCGCAGGAACTATATCTAAAACTTAACGGCATTAATCCGGCGCCTTTCAGTGCGTATATCGGGTTTAATCATACGGCTGTGATATCTTCGTCTCCAGAACTTTTCATCAGACGAACGGGTGATCGCATAGAAACCAGGCCGATGAAAGGTACCAGGCCCCGCGGAGGAACCCCGGGAAATGACAACCGCAGGAAAGAAGAGCTTATAGCAAGCGCGAAAGACATATCGGAACTCTTAATGATAGTGGATCTGGAAAGAAACGATCTGGGACGGATCGCTATCCCCGGATCCGTCCGGGTCACCGAACACAGGAGGATAGAGGCCTACCCCACCGTTTTTCAGGCTATCGCCGTCATTCAGGCCGATGTCCCTTCCGGGACCAGCAATGTAGACATAATAAAAGCTGTCTTTCCCGGAGGTTCTATTACCGGATGTCCCAAAATACGCGCCATGCAGATAATAGATGATATCGAACCCACCGCGAGAGGCATCTATACCGGCACCATAGGCTACATAAGTTTCCACGATACTATGGCTATGAACGTGGCAATAAGGACCATGGTAAAGAAAGACAATGACCTTTACTTCCAGGCAGGCGGCGGCATAGTCGCCGAATCCGACCCCGAAGCGGAATACGAAGAAACGCTTTTAAAGGCACGGGCCTTGATGGACAGTTTGCGCTAAATTTGCTCGCCATGGGTATCTCGTATCTCGTATATCGTTGCACAGTCCACAGACCTCAGTCCACAAACCACAATAGAAGTAAAAAGTAAAATCGTCATCCCCGCCCTGTACCAGAACAAGTTCGGTACAGGATAAACTCCAGCGGGGATCTCATAAAAAATTATTATTTCTATGTGATCCCGGATATCCGCTAAAGCGGATTCCGGGATGACGTCTTGATTCCCGCGTCCGCGGGAATGACGTTCCTGGCAGGAATTAACCAGGCGTCGTTGCGAGGAGCAAAGCGACGAAGCAATCTCTTTTATGGGGAT